>JANXTD010000774.1 GCA_025352585.1 Fimbriiglobus sp. | reverse complement strand
GGAAGTTGGCCCAGCCGTCCTTTTGGCTCGGGTGCCAGATACTGCTGATGAGCGTGTTGATGACGGGTGCCAAGCCGAAGATGATCGGCGCGATGTACAGCTTGTACGAAGTCGGCGGCAGCCCCGCCTCGCGCGCGGCGGCGATCGACGTACTCGTGGCGAACACCACGCACATCGCGCCCACGGCCCCGGCGACCCCGGCGAGCGAGCTGAAGGCGACGGCGTTGCCCTTAATCTCGGGCCACTCGAGCTGGCCGGTGGCGAAGAGGACCAGCGGGAAGACGACGCCGAGGACGAAGTACGCCAGGCCGACGCACAGGATCGCCGCGAGGCGGCCGTTCGGCTTGCCGCCGAATTCGAGGCCGCCGAAGGCGATGATCGGCACGTAGGTGCCCCACGACAGCCCCGCCAGCACCACGTAACCCCACCACGGAATGTTCATCGAGCTTGCTCCAGGAGTCGGACGGCAGACCCAGGGATTGTAGGCGGGGCGTTACCGCCGGGCGAACGCGAACAGCTCGCGGCCGTGCGGCAGCGCGTACTCGGCGTCGGTCCGCACGTCGCCGGCCAGCCCCGAAGTCGCCGACAGCGTCAGCGCCCGCGCCTCGTGCAGCCGTACCAGGCCGGAGTGGTACGCGCTCACCGTCAACTCGGTGTGCAGGGTCAGCGCGTGGAAGAGTTCGCCCAGCGGGCACGCGCCGCCGGCCCCGGCGCGGGTGCGGCGGTCGAGGTACGTCAGCGCGTCCGACGCCCACGGCACCAGCCCCGCCGTCGGGTCGGGCCGCGGCGCGGCGGCGAGGTCCACGCGGCGCAACGCCGACTCGACTCGCTCCGTCAGCTCGTCGAGCCGGTCGAGCAGCGCCGCGGAGTGCCGGTCGAAGCGCGCGGCCACGGCGTCGAGGCTGTAGCGGGCGTCGGCCATCCAGACCGGCACCCCGGCGCGGGTCTGGCCGAGGGCGTTGCGCAGTTCGCGCAACACCGCCTGCGGCGAGTCGTGGCCGTGGACGTACTCGACGCCCTTGGGCGTGACCCGCACCCACTCGACGAGCCACTTGCCGAGCGTCTGCGTGCGGACGGTTTCGAGGTAGCCGTCGGCCAGGGCGGTCAGCGCGGCGTCGGCGGTCGCCCCGGCGCGCGGGCCGAACAGCCCCGCGAGCTTGCCGGAGCGGTAGAGCCGGTGTTCCCCCGGCGTCGCCACGGCCAGCCGCAGGGCGTCGAGCAGCGCGTCGGCGTGGACCGTGGCCGGCGGCGGAGCAACTGCGGCGGGGCGAGGCGGGGTCAGCGTGGCGTCCATGTCCGCGTCTCGGCGTTGTGGTGGAAGCAGGGGGGCCGTACTGTAACGGGGCGACGAATCCCCACAAGCCGAGCCGCCCATGTCCCCCGCCCCCCCCCGCATCCTCTCCGGCGTGCAACCGTCCGGCAAGCTGCACCTCGGCAACTACTTCGGCGCGATCAAGCAGCACGTCGCGCTGCAAGACCAGGGCGAGGCGTTCTACTTCATCGCCGACTACCACGCCCTCACGACACTGCCCGAGGCGGCGAAGAAGGAAGCCGACGCGGCCGGCAAGGCCAAGCGCGCCGGCTTCAAGACGGCGCGCGAAATCCTCGCCGAGAATGTGCGTGACGTAGCCCTCGATTACTTGGCGCTGGGCCTCGACCCGGCAAAGGCGGTGTTCTACCGGCAGTCGGACGTGCCCGAAGTTACCGAACTGGCGTGGTTCCTGGCCACCGTCACCGGCATGGGGCTGCTCGAACGCGCGCACAGCTTCAAGGACAAGGTCGCTAACGGTATCAGCCCCAGCGTCGGCCTGTTCACCTACCCGGTGTTGATGGCGGCCGACATCCTGATCGTGCGCGCCAACGTCGTGCCGGTGGGCAAGGACCAGGTGCAGCACCTCGAGATGACGCGCGACATGGCGGGGCACTTCAACGCCGCCTACGGCGAAGTCTTCCCGATGCCGCGCACGAGTATTCAGGAGGCCAGCGCCGCGGTGTCCGGCACGGACGGCCGCAAGATGAGCAAGTCCTACGGCAACACCGTCGAGATTTTCGCCGAGGGCAAGGCGCTGAAAACGGCCGTGATGGGGATCGTCACCGACTCGACCCCGGCCGACGCCCCGAAGAACCCGGAGACGTGCAACGTCTTCGCGCTGTACAAGCTGTTCGCCACGCCCGAGGAGCAAGCGGCGCTCGCGGCGATGTACCGCGACCCGACGCTCAACGCCGACGCCCGCAACGGCCGGCCGTTCGGCTACGGCGACGCCAAGGGCGCGTTACTCGCCAAGATCGACGCGGAGTTCGCCCCGGCGCGGGCGCGCCGCAAGCAACTCGCCGCCGACCCGGCTGCTGTAGAGGCGGTGCTGCAAGCCGGGGCGAAGCGGGCACGCGAGGAGGCCCGCCGGACGATGGCGCTGGTGCGTGAAGCGGTGGGGATGGCCGCCGCCCCGGCGAGCGGGGGACGATAGTCCTCCGAGTCTACCCCGTGCGATGGCATCCCCTCATGGTGGCGGACTCGGGGGACGATCGTCCCCCGCTCGCCGGGCGAACGAAACGCTCCACCGCGCGTCACCCGCCCTGGGCCTTCGTCACCATCAGCGCGAAGATCGCCGCGGCGAGCACGCACGCCGGGAGCGCGATCACCGCCACGCTCAACAGCGTCTCCTGGAGGCCCAGCTTGAAGAGCCGCCAGAAGGCCGGGAAGCCGGCCAGCGAACCGGCCACCAGGCCGATCGGCACGCACAGCAGCGAGCCGAACAGCGTCACGCCGTTGACGAACACCACCGTCGCCGCGAGTTTCACGGCCGCCTCCTTGACCGGGCCGTAGTCGATGCCGAAGAACTTGCCCACGGCCACCAGGAAGCCCGCCACCGCGACCGTCTGCACGACCACTGCCCCGACGACGACCAACGCCAGGAAGACGCCGACGGCGAAGTTCGCCTGCTTGACGCGCGCGGCGATGATCCCGACCGCCAGCAACGCCGGCAGCGCGCCCGCGGCGGCGAAGGCGGCGGACTCGGCCCACCACGGCACCCCCGGCGGCACATCGACACGCTCCAGTGTGCGGTCGCGGTGCTGCCCGGCGACCTCGCCGAAGCCGTCGGGCCGGCGCTTCCGCTTCGCCTTTTTGCGCGGCGCGTCGCCCTCCGGCGGCAGCAGCTCGCCGTCGTCCTCGGCCGGGTAGCTCAGCGGCGGCGGGGCGTGCGGGGCTTCGAAGGCCACGCCGTAAGGCTCCGGGGGTTCGTCGTCCTCGTCGCGCGGGCGCGTCGGCTTCGTGCTCATGCCTATGATGATACGCGACTTCGGTACAATGCCCCGACGCCGCCCCCGACGCCCCGACGCCCGCCGAGACGCCCGCGATGAACGACGACAAGATCGGCGAGTACCTCGCGCAGTTCGCCACGGCCCGCAAGCAGATGATGGACCAGCTCCGCCGCGTCCTCGTCGGCCAGAACGACGTGATCGAGCAGATCCTCGCCGCCGTCTTCACCCGCGGCCACTGCCTGCTCGTCGGCGTGCCGGGCCTCGCGAAAACCCTCATGGTGTCGAGCCTGGCGCAAATCCTCGACGTGTCGTTCAAGCGGGTGCAGTTCACCCCCGACCTGATGCCGTCGGACATCACCGGCACGATGGTTCTCGACGAGAACGACGAGGGCCGCCGGGAGTTCCGCTACGTCCGCGGGCCGATCTTCACCAACGTCCTGCTCGCCGACGAGATCAACCGCACCCCGCCGAAGACTCAGGCCGCGCTGCTGGAGGCGATGCAGGAACGCCAGGTGAGTGCCGGCCAGGAGACGTACAAGCTGCCCGACCCGTTCTTCGTCATCGCCACGCAAAACCCCATCGAGCAGGAGGGCACCTACCCGCTGCCGGAGGCGCAGCTCGACCGCTTCATGTTCAACGTGCGGGTCGATTACCCGACGCTGGACGAGGAGAAGAAAATCGTCGGCATGACCTCGAAGGACGACGCGCCGGAACTCTCGAAGGTCATCACCGGGCGGACGATCCTGAACCTGCAAAAGCTGGTGCGTAGCGTCCCGGTCAGCGACTTCGTGACCGACTACGTCGTGGCCCTGGTGCGGGCAACGCGGCCCAAAGACCCGACGGCCCCGGAGTTCATCCGCCGCATGGTCGATGTCGGCGCGGGGGTGCGGGCGGGGCAGTACCTCGTCCGCGGCGGGCAGGCGTTCGCGGCGATGGACGGGCGCTTCAGCGTGTCGGTGGACGACATCCGCCGCGCGGCCGTACCCGTCCTGCGGCACCGCATCAACGCGAATTTCCAGGCCCAGGCCGAGGGCAAGACCAGCGACGACCTCGTCGCCGACCTCCTCCGCACCGTCGGCGAGCCGGAGCCGGCCAAGTACACCAGCAAGAAGAAAGCGTAGCCATGATCACGCGCATCTTCGGCCGCACGCTGACTGAAGTCTCGCCGTCGGCGTTGGCGGGGCACCTGCACGCCGCGGGGCTGACCGTCGAGCCGCACTTCCGCGGCGACGACCTCGGCTGGACGGGCGGCACCCTGACCCTCCCCGGCAACGGCAGCCCGATGCAACTCGAACGATTCCTGACGACCGAAGACGAGTTGCGCGCCGACTTGAACAACTACGCCGCGGAACTCGAGACGATGGACTACAACCCCAACCACGTGATGTTGATGCAACACGTCATCCAGACGCAACAACTGTTTGCGCTGCGCCGCCCCTTGGACCACTCCGACGAGTCGGTGTTGGAGACATTGAACACGACCGTGGCGCAGTTCCTGGCGAAGCAAACCGACGGCGTGTACCAAATCGACGGCGATGGCTGGTTCAATGCCGAGGGTGAGTTGCTGCTGCCGGAGTATTGAAGGCCCGAAAAACAAACGCAGCTTGGCCGCGGAGACGCAGAGGCGCGGAGGAAAC
>JANXTD010000700.1 GCA_025352585.1 Fimbriiglobus sp. | reverse complement strand
CGCCAGCAGAACCGCGACGTGCTGGCCGTGCTGATTGCCGCCGTTCAGGCCGCGAGGACCGGGACCACCCCGCCGTCCCTCCTCCCCGCCGGGGCGTGAACGCTTACGCACGAGTTGTGTCGATGCGTACGGAGATGAGCGGACGTGCGCATCGGGAATCGGGGGCACAACTCTCGACCTTGCATTTTGCCACGTTCGAGTTGGAGTCCGGTACTCGGTTGGAATTCTGGCTAAGAGGGGGTGAGTACGGTCTACTCTTGCAGGGCGACAAAGGCGTGCTTACATACCAGGGTGCGAGATATCGCGAGTTCCGACGGCACACTTAGTCAGCACAATATCCAAAGAGCGAAGCAGATGTGCATTCACTTGTTGATAAATGATCTGTCTTGACAAAGCAAAAGATATTTATACGAATTCAGATATGATGCCGACTAGGGTAATTGGAAGAGGTTTCTGTGAATCCGATCATCGTGACTCGTCACATCGAGTCGGCGCACCTCGAACTGCCTGAGTTGTTGGCGTTCGTCGGCAAGGACGTAGAGATTCGCATCGTCGAGAGGCTTCCCATGCCGGAGGGGACGCCCGAGCGCTTGCGGCCGCTCTGGGAACTCGCCGGCCGCGGCGTGATCGACGAGGACGCGATCCGCGAATTCCGCGCTTTCGACTTGGCCGAGGCCGAACGGGAAGCGGAGATGTGGAAGGAAATCCACGCGGAACGGGACGCCGCGAAGGTGTTGGAACAACTCCCGGCGAGCGGGGGACGATAGTCCTCCGAGTGCTCCCACCATCGGTGACTGTCGCCACAGCGGGGAAGGACTCGGAGGACTATCGTCCCCCGCTCGCCAGGATGGACCCCTACGGCTCGTCGGTCGTCACCGCCGGCGGCGTGGCTGGGGCGTCGAGGTCGGACGTGTTCAGCCTCCCTTCGGCGTGCAGCCGGGCGAAGATCGCAACCGTCTCGCGGATGCCGGCCACCAGCGGGGTTTTGGGCATCGGACCCAGGTCGCGGGTGATGCCGTCGTCGCTTAGGTCGTAGGCGATGGCGATTTGCGTCGTGCCGGTCGTCACCAGCGTCGCCGCGGCGGGGAGTACTTCGGTCAGCGCGGCGTGGAACTGCTTCATCGTGACCACGTCGCCGCGGAGGTTGTAGCTCTTGGCGCCGGTGTAGGGGCGGGTCGCGCTCAGGACGAAGGCGCGGGCGGTGTCGTGGACGTACTGGAAGTCGGTCGTGCCGCCGAAGCCGATCGCGTACGGCCGGCCCAGCAGGCACGCCTTGATCGCCTTCGTCGGCTCGCTCGTCATACCAAGGTCGCGGCCGGGGCCGTAGACCGTCCACGGGCGTAACCCCACCGACGAAATGCCGTGGTCCTGGTGGTAGATGCGGGCGTTGCCCTCGTTGCAGATTTTGAAGATGCCGTAGTGCGTACTCGGTGAGAGCGGGGCGTCGTCCGGCTGGGCACCCGGCGGGTACTTGTCGGGGGCACCGAACACGGCCGCGGAGCTGGCGTAGACGACGCGAGTCACCTGGCCGCCGCACGCCTTGACCGCCTCGAACACCGCGAGCGTGCCGAGGACGTTGACCTTCGCCCCGAGCATCGGATCGACGCGGCACGTCGGCACCTGCAACCCCGCGAGGTGAATCACGTGCGTGATGCCGTGGGCCTTCAGTGCCGCGGTCAGCGTCGGCAAGTCGGTCACGTCGCCGCGGACGAATTTCACCTTCGCGATCTGTTCCTCGGTGAGCACGAGTCGCAGCCGGCGGGGGTCTTCGCGCAGGTCGTAGACGAAGACTTCGCAGCCGTCGGCGAGCAAAGTGCGGGCGATCCACGCGCCGATGAAACCGTAGCCGCCAGTGAGCAGGAAACGCATGGCACGTCCTTGGGGGAGTTCGCGAAAGGGCCTCCCGGACATTATGCGAGTTCGCCGCGGAAATCGGAGCGGGCCGGGCACGGAACGCGGGTTCGCCCTGGCCGCGCCCGGCGCGAAGTGAACGGGGTCGCGAGCAACTTCGCCTCGGGGTCGGCGACGTACTCGAAGCTCATCGTGGGCAGTCGCGGGAACGGCGAGCACCCGACCCCCTTGCGTGACGGCGAGCATTGGCAGGGTCGTCGGACGATTCGACCGCGCTGCCAGTAACCGACCCGACGCCCCATTCGTAAAAACGGACGCCTGACGAACGGACGACTCGGCGAGAACAGGGGCGGGAAATGTCGGCCTGGGCGGAAACGCGATAAGATGATGTCGGGCAGCAACCCGCACTTCGGTCGCCCGCGCGACCCGCGGTTGGGGAACCGCTCCCCGCCCGAAGTGCCCCGACCCGTGTGTCCCGAGGGCGATGACATGACCGATCCGAAGCACGCCTCCCCCGACCACCCGATCCACGACCTCCTCGCCAAGCGGTGGAGCCCGTACGCCTTCGCCGACCGGGCCGTCTCCGCGGACGACCTCCGCTCGGTGTTCGAGGCGGCCCGCTGGTCGGCCTCGTCGTACAACGAGCAGCCGTGGCGGTACGTCGTGGCGACGAAGGCCGACCCCGCGGAGTTCGAGCGACTGCTGTCGTGCCTGGTCGAGGGGAACCGGGAGTGGGCGAAGGACGCGCCGGTGCTCGCCCTCGGCTGCGCGAGCCTGAACTTCGCCCGCAACGGCAAGCCGAACGCCGCCGCCGAGCACGACCTCGGCCTCGCCGGCGCGAGCCTGACCCTGGAGGCGACGGCCCGCGGCCTGTCCGTCCACCAGATGATCGGCATCCTGCCCGACCGGGCGCGGGAGTTGTACCAGATCCCCGAGGGGGTGCGCCCCCTGACCGCGCTGGCGATCGGCTACGCGGCCGGCCCGGACGCGCTACCGGACAAGTACCGGGAGCGCGACGCCGCCCCCCGGCCGCGACGGCCGCTCGCCGAGTTCGTCTTCGGCGGGCAGTGGGGCACGGCATCCGGCCTCGGCCAGTGAAACGCCGGACCGCGCGATCACTTGTGAGGGTCCGCCGCGCCGCCGCCGAGTGACCCGGACGAGAAGAGCACGACCAGGCCTTCGGCCACCGTCGGGTGCGTCAGGACCGCGTCGCGCAGGGCGGTGTACGGCAGCCCCGCGGCCATCGCCACCTGGACGACGGCCAGCACCTCCCCGGCCTCCGCCCCGAACGCGGTGAAGCCGAGGATCCGGTCGCTGTCGGTCGCAACCAACCCCTTCAGGAACCCGCGCGGCTCGCCCAGCGTCCAGGTCCGCAGTACGGCCCGCATCGGGATCTTCGCCAGGCGGTACGCGACGCCTTGCTCCTGCGCCTGCCGCTCGCTCAGGCCGACGCGGGCCAGCTCGGGGTCGGTGAACAGGCACGACGGCACCTGCCGGCCCGTCGTCACCCGGTCGCCGCCGGTGAGGTTCGCCTGCACGACGCGGAAGTCGTCGTAGCCGACGTGGGTGAACTGCGGGCTGCCGGCGCAGTCGCCCACCGCCCAGACGCCGGCCGCCGCCGTCCGGAGGCGTTCGTCCACGGCGACGTGGCCCCGCGCGTCGAGCGTGACGCCGGCGAGTTCCAGCCCGAGGCCGTCGGTGTTCGGCGTGCGGCCGGCCGCAACCAGCAGGTGCGTGCCCTCGACGACGACCTCGACCCCGCCGCGCCGGGCGTGGAGCCGCACCGCCTCGCCGGAGGCCCCGGAGACGCGCTCGACGCTCGTGCCGGCGGAGACGGCGACCCCCTCGTCGGCGAAGAGTGCGGCCACCGCGTCGGTCACGTCGGCGTCCTCCCGGTGCAGCAGCGCCGGGTTTCGCTCGATGACGGTCACCGCGGCCCCGAAGCGGCGGAACGCCTGGGCCAACTCCAGCCCGACGGGTCCGCCGCCGAGGACGACGAGGTGCCCCGGCACGCGGTCGAGTTCGAGCGCCTCGACGTGGGTCAGCGGCCCGGACTCGCGCAGGCCGGGGGTGGCGTCGATCGCCGCGCGCGAGCCGGTGTTGATGACGACGTTCTCGCCGCGCAGTGTCCGCGTGCCGCCGCCGCGCAGGGCGACCTCGACGGTGCGCGGCCCGGTGAAGCGGCCGTCGCCGAAGACGAGTTCCGCCCCGCTCGCCCGGAACTTCGCCAGGTGGACTTCGACCAGGCCGGCGACCATGCGCCGCTTGCGGTCGCGCACCGCGGCCAGGTCAACGCCCCCGCCGCCGGCGACCAGCCCGAACTCCGCGGAGCGCCGGGCGTAGTCGGCGACCTTGGCGGCGTGGACGACGCTCTTGCTCGGCAGGCAGGCGACGTTCGGGCACGACCCGCCGACGTACTTCCGCTCGACGACGGCGACCCGCCGCCCCCGCGCCGCCAACTCCCAGGCCAGGCACTTGCCCGCCTCGCCGCTGCCGAGAATGACGAGGTCGTAGTCTTCCGGTGTCGCCATGATGTCCCCTTCCCCAAAGTGCCCAGCCGCTGTTGCCGTACGCGCCCCGCGGTTCGGGGCAAAGGTCGAGGCGGCCGAACTTCGAGATCGCACGTCGCAGGGATTCAGGCCGCGGGGCGGAAGCGGGCGTTGGCGACGACGCCGATCGCGACGAACGCCAGCAGTGTCGCCGCCTGGGCGACGGCGAACGGCGGTTCGGACTGCGTCGGCGCGAGGGCGTGCAGCGCCGGCACCTTTTGGAACGACTGAACGATCAGGACGAAGACGTTCAGGTACAGAGCGGCCACGGCCGAGAGCACGAACGCCACCCGCCAGCCGCCCGCGAGGCGGCGGACGTACACCGCGACCAGCGCGACCGCGAGCACGACCAGCGACAGCGCCGCGAGGACGTGCGAGGGCAGCAGCTTCTCGGCGGGCAGGAAGAAGCCGGAGAAACTCGTGGCGACGGTGGCCCACAAGAACACTTCGATCCACCCGTCGAGCCGCCGGCCCGCCGCCATCCCGCCGACGGCGACCGCGCCGGCCGCGATCCCGAGGAGGCTGATCGCCGTGTGCAGGCCGACTTGTGCGGTCGGAAAGAAGGTCAGGATGTCGCCCATGTTCGGACTCCGCGGGGTCAGTGGATCGTTGAGACTGGTGTCACGCGAGGAGTCCCGCGTCGATTCGGTTTTGTCAGTTGAAAAGAGGCCGGCGGCGTTCGCACCGCGCGCTAAATCTGGGCCGCGCCGCCGCCCACGAGTAGTTGCGCGGCGTTGGTATCGGGACGCGCACTCGCCCGCAGGCGCTCCACTTCGGCTTCGAGTTCCGCGACCCGCGCCGTCAGCCCCGCGACCACCGGGGCGATCTGCCGCTGCGAGAACCGCGGGTGGATGTGCTGGTGGCAATTCACGTCCCACGCCGCGACCGTGAACAGGACCGCCCGCTCGACCCGGCCGGGGTACGCCGGGTCGCCGAGTCGCTCCATCAGCGCCGCGTCGCCCTCGACGACGCGGGCGGTGCCCCACACCTTCACCCGCCGCTGCTGGGCGTAGTCCATGAGGAACAGGTACGCCTTCGGGTTCTCCGACAGGTTGCCGACGGTGACGTACTGGCGGTTGCCGCCGAAGTCGCCGAACCCCAGCGTGCGGTCGTCGATCACCCGGAGGAATCCGGGCGGGCCGCCGCGGTACTGGATGTACGGCTGCCCGCCGGCCGTCGCCGTGCCGAGGTAGAACATGTCCAGGTCGGCGAGGAACTCCGCCAGGTCCGGGGTGACGGTCGTCTGCCACCCGTCGCCGCGTTCCATGCGGGCGTAACTCCGGCGCGACCCCATCCGCTCCTGGGCCGCCTTCACCGCCGGGGTGAACGCCACATCGCTGGGGACCGTTTTCATGGCATCCTCGGTCTTGGGGTTTGGGCTGTGGCCCGGTCACTTGGCCGGTCGCCCCAGCGAGGTCGGGCGACCGGACTTCAGCCACACCAGTTGCTCACTCATCCCGGCGGCGACGAACGCGGCCGTCACCGCCTCTTTTCCTTGAGTTAAGTGCGCCCAGCCCTCGGCATGGACCGGCACGACGTGGCTCGGGGTGAACACCCGCGCCGCCAGGACCGCTTCTTCGGCGGTCATCGTGAGGTGTTCCCGACCCTTCGCAGGGATGACCGCCGCCCCGAGAAACAGCACGGCCGTGACGACGCGGAATCGGCGGGCGACCTCGGCCACGCCGTCGAACCACACGGTGTCCCCGGACACATAGATTGCCCCGTCGGCACCCGCCCACTCCAGGCAGAACCCGACGACATCGCCTTGCGCCGATTCGCAGCCGGGCGGCCCGTGCCGGGCCGGGGTCGCGGTCACCGTCACCGACTCTGTCCCATCCGCCGACCGGACGACACGGGACTCCCAGGGAGCCAGGCCGGAGGCGTTGCCGCCGAGCCGTCCGGCCCCCGAAACCGTGGTCAGCACACTCGCCGCCCGCGTCAGGTACACCCGGCCCGTGTCGTCCAGGTTGTCCAGATGCTGGTCGTGGCTCAGGAGCACCGCATCGACGACGGGCAGCGCGTCCGGACCCGCTGCGGGACCGCTCGTTTTCTCGAGCCGCACCGGCCCGGCCGCGTAGCGGGAGCCGGCCGGGTCGAAGGTCGGATCAGTCAAGAACCGCACCCGGCCGATCTCGATGAGGAGGGTCGGCCCACCGATGTAGGTGAACACCGGGTCGGTGCTTTGCGAAGTCGTCATGCCGTTTCTCCGTCGGTTTGTCGTGACGCTCATGGGCGCGTCGGGGCTGGGGGAAAGGCCGCGTCAGCTTCTACTTCTTGGCCACATGCTTGCCGAGGAACTCCCGCATCAGCTTGGCGATCTCGTCGCCGTTGGTCTCCAGGGCGAAGTGCCCGGCGTCGAGCAGGTGGTAGTGCAGCGTCTTCAGGTCGCGCTTGTATGGCTCGGCCCCGGCGGCCGGGAAGATCTGGTCGTGCTTGCCCCACGCGATCAGTACCGGCGGCTGGTGCGTGCGGAAGTACTCCTGCCACTTCGGGTACAGAGGCGGGTTGCTGCCGTAGTCCAGCATGAGGTCCATTTGGATCTCGTCGTTGCCCTTGCGGTCGAGCAGGAACTGGTCGTGGGCCGGCCCGTCGGGGCTGACCAACTCCGGGTCCTTCACCCCGTGCGTGTACTGCCACTTGGTCGCGTCGTAGCCGACGACGAAGCGGAGGGCGTCGCGCTTCTCCTTGCTGGTCGGGTCCTTCCAGTACGCCTTGATCGGCTTCCAGAAGTCGTTATCGATCCCCTCGTCGTAGGCGTTGCCGTTCTGCACCACGATGGCGGTGACCCGCTCCGGGTGCTTGACCGCGAGCCGGTAGCCGACCGGGGCACCGTAGTCCTGCACGTACAGGGCGTAACTCTTGAGTTCCAGCGTCTCGGTGAACTCGTCGATCACCTTCGCCAGGTTGTCGAAGGTGTAGGCGAACTGGTCGCG
>JANXTD010000694.1 GCA_025352585.1 Fimbriiglobus sp. | reverse complement strand
ACTGCTTGCGCTCGAGCCGCGCGAACGACGCGCTGGCCGGGTCGAGCCGCTTGCCGCACGCCGCAACGATTCGGGCGAGCGGGCTGCGGAACTTGCGCAAGTTGTGCGCGCGGCTCGCCGCGTGCAGGCCGCCCTGCGGGTACAACACGTCCTGGCCCCAGGTCTTGTCGAAGCCGACCGTCACGTCGTGCGCGGCGAGGTTCAGGGCCTCGACGCAGGCGCGGCCGAAGCGCCACGGCCGCAGGAAGCGCGGGCCGCGCGGCGCGTCGAGCGTGTGGAACGTCATCGACGCCGGCAGGGCGGCGGCGTCCCAGCGGCAGGCGTACAGGTGGACGGCGTGGCCGTCGGCGGCGAGCCGGCGCGCCAGGTCGCCCAGGTACGTCTCCGCCCCGCCGCGGCTCGGCAGCACCGACTCGTAGCAGAGCGCGATGTCGAGTGGCGTCACGGCGATACCCCCGCGAGCTTGCGGTTGTGCCGCCGGTACTGCGCCGCCTTCCAGCGGACGACCCGCCGCAGCCCGGCCGGCGGCGTCGGCCAGTCGGGGCCGGCGCGGCGGTAGGCGCACCAGAACCGCAGCACGTCGCGCAGTGTCACCCCGGTGACACCGTCGGTCGAGAACAGCAGTTGCGCCAGGTCCTTCACGTAAAACCGCGTGGCGAACAGCGGGGACCGTAAAAGCCGGTGGAAGTCGATCATCACCACGCGGCCGGCCCAGGGGGTCGGTGTCACGGCGATGTCACTGACGCGGGCGTAGAAGTGGCAGAGGTACAGGTCCTGGTGCGCGGCCCGCCGGCGGTGCAGTTCGCGGGTCAGCCGGGCGAGTTCGACGACCAGCCCGCGCTTCCACGCCTCGAAGTCGCGCGGCGCTAAACGCTCGGCGGCGAGCGGGATCAGCTCGTGCAGCGCGAGCATCCCGTGCAGTTCCTCGACGACGAGGAAACTCCGCAGCGGCCCGCGCCGCGACTCCCCGGCGGCGTGAACCGCCGGCACCGGCAGCCCCTGCGCCGCGGCCCACTTCAAGTGCTCGAACTCCTGCCAGCCGGGCGAGTACGACCGACTCGGGAACAGCCGCGCCAGCCAGGTGTGGCGGCGCGGCAACTCGAAGTGGCGCTTCAAGTAGACGACCAGCGTGCGGTCGCCGGCGGTGAGCGTCCAGCGGCCGATGTCGCGGCCCTGCTTGGCGTGCCGGCGGTCGGGCACGTCGGCGGCCATGACGCGCGCGAGCCAGTCGGCCCCGGCGAACGCGGGCCAGTCCGGCGACGCGAAGGCGCGCCAGTCGTCGGTCACGAACTCGCTCAGCGGGTGCTCCTCAGGTAGCGCCGCCGCGTCGGGCGGTCGGCCCAACGGTCGCCGAGGTAGCCGCGCACGACGGCGGCGCGCTCGCCGCGGGACAGCCCCGGAATCTCGCAGGCGAACAGCCGCGCGAGGTCCTTCGCGCGGAGGCAGCAGGCCATCCCGCGGCACAGCTTGACCCCCTGCGGCGACTCGACGCGCAGCACGCCGGCGGCGAGCGCCAGGACCGGCCGGCCGGTGCCGCCGGGGACGAGCCGCAGCCCCGCGGCGTGCAACCGCCCCAGGAATTCGCCGCACTCCCGGAGCAGCGCGCGGCGGGCCGCCGGGGGTCGCGTGGGGTCGGTGAGGGCGACGCTCAGCGGCGTGCGGTCGGGCGCGGCCTCGGTCAGGACGAACGAGTCGGCGGAGAACTGGCCGGCGAATTGCTGACCGAAGGCGAGCAGCCGCGCGGCGGGGATGGCGTGGCGGTCGAGGTGGAACAGCACCCGCGCGGCCAGCGCCCCCGGCGAGCGCCACGGCCGCTCCCGCAGGACGGCTAAGGCGCGGCCCAGCGGGTCGGCGGTGTGGAAGCGCGTCAGCGTGGCGCCGCGGCCGCCGGCCAGCGTGACGGCTTCTTCGACCGTCCCTTCCGTCTCGCCGGCGACGTAGAACGGCGCGACCGCCGCGGGCGTCGGCCAGAGCGCGGCGACTTCGGGCAGGGCGCACACCGCCTCGCCGGCGACCCAGACGAGCCGCTGACCGGGGGGCGTCGGCCGGCCCTGGTCGCGCACCGACGACCGCCGCGACCGCCCGTCCGCGAGCCTCACGATGCGGGCGGCGAGTTCGCGGCTGCTCGGCAACGCGCCGCCGCGGCGGGCCATCGCTCGACGGTAGGTCGCCAGGAAACGCAGGCGCTCGGCGGCGGTCGCGCCCGGCGTGCTGGCGTGCAGGTTCGCCAGTTGCGTGCAGATCGCGGCCGGCGGCGGCACCTTGCCGGGCACGGCGGACTGCCAGTCGAGCAGCGTCACCACGCCGTCGGCGTCGGCGTAGACGTGCTTCGCGGCCAGCTCCGGCGTCGGGAAGCCGGCGGCGTGCAACTCGGCCAGTGACGCCGCGGTGTCAGTCAAGATTCGCCGCCGCGTTTTCGCTGACATCGTTGTGTCAGCGAGCAGCGTGCGAAGTTCCGTCGCGCGGGGCAACTCCTCCACGAGCAGGAAGGCGCGGCCGGCGGCGTCCGCGCCGTGGGCGAGCCACTGCGGGCCGGGCAGCCGGTGGGCCTCGAGCGCGGCCAGGGTCGCCGCCTCGCGCGCCGCCCGGCTCGCGGGGCCGAAGCCGGCGAGCCAGTTGCGCCACCTCGCCCGGCGGCTGGCGGTGTGCTCGCGCTTCAGGTAGCAGACCTTGCCCGGCAACTCGACGCGGACGACGTGGCGGTCGGCGTGGCCGCTGACGACCTCGCCGGGCAGGTCGTAGCCGGCCTGGCCGGAGGTCACGCCGACGCGGCGCAGGTAGCTGCGGTAGCGCGGGTGGTAGGCGACCCAGCCGTCCGCGGCGACCGGCTCCGACCCGGCGGAGGCCGGCGGCGCGGCGAAGCGCGGGGCGGGCACGCGGGCGGCGACCACCGTCGCCTCCGGCGGGTCGATCAGGCGGAAGAGGTTAACCGGCATGGCGCGTCGCCCCCGAGGTTCCGTCCGTGAATCGGCGCAGCAGTTCCAGCGACGGCCCGACCGCGTCCTGCGGCGTGAGTTCCGCCATGCAGCGGTGGTGGCCGAGCGGGCAGACGCGCCGCTGGCACGGCCCGCACGGCACCGGTTTTTGCACGTGAACCGCCTTGGGGAAGTGCGTCTCCGTCCAGCCGACGTGGGTCGGCCCGAAGAGCGTCACGACCGGCACCCCGAACGCGGCGGCGAAGTGCCGCGGCCCGCTGTCGGTGGTCAGGAGCAGGCCTAGCCGCCGGACGACGGCCTTCGTCAGCCCTAGTGACAGCGGCACGTCACCGAGTGACACGACGTTGACATCGGCGGCGAGCCGGGCGATTTCGGCGGCCTGTTCGCGTTCGCCGGGGCCGCACAGGACGACGACGCCCAGCCCCGGCGACGCGGCGACGAGCCGGCGGGCCGCCTCGGCGAAGTGCGCGGCCGGCCAG
>JANXTD010000691.1 GCA_025352585.1 Fimbriiglobus sp. | reverse complement strand
GTCGCCGTCGCTGATGAAGCGCAGCGAGTGGATCGAGGCCTTGTGCCGGGTGAACGTCTGCACGAGCTTGCCGCCGGCGTTCAGGTCGAACAGCCGCGCCTTGCCGTCCTGGCTGCCGGTCGCCACCATTCTGCCGCACGGCGAGAATTTGGCGGCCCAGACGCCCTCGTCGTGTTCGAGCGGCTGGCCGATGCGGGTGCCGTCCGCGACGCTCCAGACGTTGGCTTGCTTGTCCCACCCCGCGGTCAAGAGTTCCGAGCCGTCCGTCGAGAAGCTCAGGGCGTAGATCGGCGACTGACTCGCCTGCCACGAGAATCGTCGGCGGTTCTCCTTGATGTCCCACAACGTGACCACCCCGTCGCCCCCAGCGAACGCCATCGACTCCCCGTCCGGGGCGAAGGCGATGGCGTTGACGGCGATACCGACCTCGATACTGAGCACCGACTTGCCGTTCTTCGACAGGTCGATCACCTCCACGTAACCGACGCGGTCGGCGACGGCGACTCGCCGGCCCTTCGGCCCGACGGCGGCGGTCCGCATCGAGCGCCCGAAGTCGTAGGAGCTCACAAACTTGCCGGTGAGCATGTCCCAGGTCTTGATCGTGCCGTCGTCGCCGACGGAGACCATCGCGTCGCCGTCGCCGGAGATCTCGACGACCCACACCGGGCCAGTGTGGGCGGGGAGCTTGTCCTCCTTGTCGCGGTGCAATTCGTAGCGTATCCGCTTGTTTTCGACGTCCCAGACGTTGATGCGGCCGCTCTCGATGCCGGTGGCGAGCGTCTTGCCGTCCGGGGACATCGACAGCGACCAGATACTGCCGGACTTGCTCGGGAAGGTCTCCGACGAGTCCGGCCCCTCGTCGGGCTTCGCCACCGCGGTGGCGACGGGGAGTTCTCCCCCGGCGAGAGTCCGCTCGGGCGCTTCCCACAGGCGGGACGCGACGAACCAGGCGGCGACCGACCCGGTGATGATGCCGACGCCGAAGACGCTCGCCAGCGTCGGCGCGGTGCGGACGCAGAAGCGCTTGCGACTCTTCGCCCAAAGCCGCGTCGCCGACCGAGGCCCGGCGCAGGCGGCGGCGGGGACTCGGAGCGGCGTCAAGTCCTTGATGGCCGCGTAGTGGGCCGCCAGGAACTCGCTGAATTCGAGGGCCGTCTGGAAGCGGTCGGCCGGGAACTTCGCCAGCAGCCGGTCGATGGCGTCTTCCAGCCACTCCGGCACGCTGGGGTTGAACTCGCCCAGCGGCGCGTGGGCCTCGTCGGCCACGCGCCGCAGCACCGCCAGCGGCGTGCGGCCCTCGAACGGCGGCTTGCCGGCGAGCGTCTCGTACAGCACCGAGCCGAGGCTGAAGAGGTCGGCGCGGGCGTCGATGTCGTCGCCGCGGGCCTGCTCCGGGGCCATGTAAAGCGGCGTCCCGGCGACGAACCCCGTGCGCGTCAGTTTGTCGTCCTCGGCCGCGCGGGCCAGGCCGAAGTCCGTGAGCTTGGCCTTGTCGGTGCCGGCCTCCAACAAGATGTTGCCCGGCTTGATGTCGCGGTGAATCAGCCCGGCCGCGTGCGAACTCGCCAGCCCGGCGGCGCACTGCATCCCCAGCCGCACCGCCTCGACGACCGAGAGCTTGCCGACGCGCTTCAACTTCTGCTCGAGCGACTCGCCGGCGACGAGTTGCATGACGATGAACGGCAGCCCCGACTTGGGGTCCTCGTCGACCTGGAAGACGGTCACGAGGTTGTCGTGGGCCACCGCCGCCGCGGCGCGGGCCTCGCGGCAAAATCGCTGTCGGGCCACGTCGTTGCTGGCGAGTTGCGGGTCGAGCACCTTGATGGCCACGTCGCGGCCGAGCGCCGCGTCGGTCGCCTGAAGGACGATGCCCATGCCGCCGCGGCCGATGACCCGCTTGACGCTGAACGTACTGATGCGGCCCAGCGCCCCGGTGACGCCCGACCGGGTCAGGAAGTCGAGGTTGACCTCGGACGCCGGGACCGTCGGGTGGAAGCCCTGCGTCGCGGCGCTGTCGGACAAGGCCTCCTCGGCCTTACCGAGGGCGAGCCAGTAGGCCGAGTTGGCCGGCGGGTCCTCGGTGCCCATGCCGCGGACGACCTCGGCCAGTTCGCCCTCGGT
>JANXTD010000670.1 GCA_025352585.1 Fimbriiglobus sp. | reverse complement strand
TCGCGTTCGAGGAGCGTTTGTAGCAGCACGGTGTCGACGCGCTCGACGCGGCCGGTGAACTGGTGGTCGACGCCGCCGAGGATGCCGGCCGGGTGCGCGGTCACGGCGTTCGGGCAGACGCCGCGCAGGTCGTTGGCGGCCAGGCCTTCGAGGATCTCGTGCGTCACGCGGTTGGCGGCGGTGATGGCGACTTGCAGCGTGTCGGCGTCGGTGACGCCCACGCCCAGCGTGTCCGAGGGGGTCATCTTCACGAGCTTGGCGAAGCGCTCGACCTGCTTCGCGGCCCCGTGGACCAGGGCGACGCGGACGTTCAGGCTGCGCAACAGCGCGATGTCGAGCAACAGGTTGGGGAAGTTGTCGTCCTCGACGATCGCGCCGTCGATGGCGATGACGAAGAGGCGGTCCCGGAACCGGGGCACGTAGCGGAGGATCTCGCGGAGGTCGGTCAGTTGCAGCATCGTCCGCGCCTTCGGTTAATCCCTTCTCACCCCACCGACCCCCGGCGACACTTCGCGCCGCCGGGGCTTACAATAGGATGACGGCGTGCCGTCGTCGGCTCCCCCCGCCAGCATAGACCCGGAGAGTGTTACGATGCCCGAGAAAGTTGTGATCATCGGCTCCGGCCCCGCCGCCTGGACCGCCGCCATTTACGCCGCCCGCGCCCAGTTGGACCCGCTGGTGATCCAGGGCAACCCCTTCGACGACAAGAACAAGCAGAACGGCACCATGCCGCTGGGCCAACTGGCACTGACCACCGAGGTCGAGAACTTCCCCAGTTGGCCGGCCGGCGACACCCGCGCCTACCTGCAAACCGCCCTTCAGCCCGACGACGTCGATTACCCCTACTGGGTCGCCGACAACAAGGAGCAGCCGACCGAGGGCATCAACGGCCCCGAACTGATGGCCCTGATGCGCCAGCAGGCCAAGAACTTCGGCACCCGCGTCGAGAGCAAGGACGTGGTCAAGGCCGACTTCTCGAAGCAGCCGTTCACGCTGCACCTGCACGACGGCACCACCGTCGAGGCGCTCACCGTGATCGTCTCGACCGGGGCGCGGGCGAACTATCTGGGCCTGCCGAGCGAGGACTTCTACAAGAACCGCGGCGTCTCGGCGTGTGCCGTGTGCGACGGCTTCCTGCCGATCTTCCGCAACAAGCCGGTCGTCGTCGTCGGGGCGGGCGACAGCGCTTGCGAGGAGGCGACCTACCTGACGAAGTTCGCCAGCAAGGTCTACATGGTGGTGCGCCGCGACAAGATGCGGGCGAGCAAGATCATGGCCGAGCGGGCGATGAAGCACCCCAAGATCGAGGTGAAGTGGAACACCGTCGTCGAAGAAGTCCTGGGAAACGGCAAGCAGGTCACCGGCGTCAAGCTGGCGAGCACGACCGGCGGGGCGACCGAGACGATTGACGCGGCCGGGATGTTCTGCGCCATCGGCCACACGCCGAACGTCGGCTTCCTGGACGGCCAGTTGAAGCTCAACGAGGGCGGCTACGTCGTCTGGACGACGGTGGCCCGCAGCTACACGAGCGTCGACGGGGTGTTCGCGGCCGGCGACGTGGCCGACGACTACTACCGCCAGGCGGTGAGCGCCGCCGGCACCGGCTGCATGGCGGCGCTCGACGCCGAGCGCTGGCTGGGCCACCACGGCCACGTCTAACCACTCGGCGGCTGGCGAACGGATCCCGCTTTTGACCCGCCGCCTCTCGCCGGCTATCATCGCTTGCCATGACGCCGCCCTCCTACATCAAGCGCTTCCGCATGGAGGCGGCGTTGCGCGGCCTCGACGGCTGCGTGCCGGCCCTGCCGCCCGGCTTCTTCTGGCTCGCCTGGCGGCCCGACTTGCTCGAAGTCCACGCGCAAGTCAAAGTTCGCTGCTTCGCCGGCGAGCCGGACACGGTGCTCTTCCCGACGCTGGCGAGCCTCGACGGCTGCCGGGCGCTGATGCGGCTCATCGCGGCGCGGCCGGGCTTCTGCCCCGGTGCGACCTGGCTGGTGGCGCGGCACGACGCCGTCGTAGGCACGGTGCAGGGCCTGGCCGACGAGTCGAGGTGCGGGGCGATCCAGAATCTCGGCGTCGTCGCCGGCTTCCGCGGGCTGGGCCTGGGCGACGCCCTGTTGACGCGGGCGCTCGCCGGGTTCGCCGCCGCGGGGATGCGGCGGGCGATGCTCGAGGTGACCGCGGCCAACGACGCGGCGATGAGGCTGTACCGCCGCGCCGGCTTTCGCGGTGTGCAAACCCTGTACAAACCCGTACCCGTAACAGAACCGGCCGCGGCGGAACTCGCGGCCGCCCAGGACGCCCCCCCGCACCGCTAGTCAGGGATGTCGCCACCGTGCCCGAACCGACGACCGCCTCGCACACCTACGCCAACGGCCTGACCCTCCTCGCGGAGCGGATGGACCACGTCCGCAGCGCGACCTTCGCCTTCCTGGTCCCGGCCGGGTTCACCCGCGAGTCGCCGACGCAACTCGGCGTCGCGTCGGCGCTGGCCGAGTTACTGACGCGCGGCGCGGGCGGCCACGGCAGCCAGGAACTCACGACGGCGCTCGACAACCTCGGCACCGACCGCAACGAGAGCGTCGGCCCGTTCAACCTCGTCATGGCGGCCGGCACGCTCGGCCGCAACGTCCCCGCCGCGCTCAAGCTCTACGCCGACATCCTGCGCCGGCCGCACCTCCCCGCCGACGAGTTGGAGCCGGTTCAGGAACTGCTCACCGAGGACATTTTGGGCCTCGAAGATTCGCCGCAAGACCTCGTGATGTTGGAGCTGAAGAAGCGCTACTACCCGTCGCCGTTCAACCGCAACCGCTACGGCGTCGCCGAGCAGAT
>JANXTD010000302.1 GCA_025352585.1 Fimbriiglobus sp. | reverse complement strand
GCTCGATCCGGTTTCCCGGTATCAATTGATGATTACGCTCCTACTCGACGTATTAGGTAAGCGATGGCACCAGATGGATAAGTCCATCGAGCGGGGAATCGACCAATGGGAGCGTGAGGAGACTGAGCATGGCAAGCCCGACTGAACTGGCCCGCGAAGCTATGGAGCATAGTCGAGGAATCCGTAACGAGTTCGACCTCCTCAAACAACTTGTCAAACTCCACGACCTTCCGGGGCTTAATGATCGTTTTATTGGACTAAATCATCGCATTGATGTCCTAGAAACTACCGTGGCCGTGCGGACGGCAGTTCTCGAAACCCGCCTCGCAGAACTGGAGCGATGCAAGCAGGAAGCCGACAAGCGGCAGTGGCAGTTCGTGTACATTTTCGCGGGCGGCATGGCGACACTACTTGTCACCGCCGTCGTCCAACTCCTCATTTCCGTGATCAAGAAGTGACATCACTCGCCCCCTTCAATGTCATCGCCCCCGAGGACGGCCACACCTTGGCAAAGGTGCTACGGTCGCGGCTGCACGAGTCGCAGCCGTCGTGGAAGGTCGTGCGCTCACTCATTGAGGCCCGCCGGGTCCGCATCGACGACGACGTTTGCACCGACGAGGCTCGACGGCTTCGCGAGGGCGAACTCGTCGAGTTGCTGACGCAGCCGAAGCCGCTGCCGAAGGAGGCCCACCCCGAGCGGCTCGTCGTGCGGCACCTCGACGGCCACGTCGTCGTCGTCGAGAAGCCGGCCGGGGTCAACAGCGTGCGACACCCGTCGGAGTTGGACTGGTCGGAGCAGCGCAAGAAACTCGTGCCGACCCTGCAAGACCTCGCTACGTTCGCCGTCGCCCGGCGACTCAACGTCCGGCCCGGCACGCTGCCGCCGCTGCGGATCGTCCACCGGCTCGACAAGGAGACGAGCGGGCTGCTCGTCTTCGCCCGCAGTGCCGACGCCGAACGCGGCCTCGGCTTGCAGTTCAAGATGCACACCGTGTCGCGGCGTTACTTAACGCTCATCGCCGGGTCGATGTCGGCGCAGACGATCGCGTCGATTCTGGTGAAGGACCGCGGCGACGGCCGGCGGGGCAGTTCGACGTTCCCCGGCCAGGGCAAGCGGGCAGTGACCCACGTCGCGCCGGTCGAGTCCCTGCCCGGCTTCACGCTGCTCGAGTGCCGGCTCGAAACGGGGCGGACGCACCAGATCCGCATCCACTTGAGCGAGGCGGGCCACCCCGTGTGCGGCGACAAGGTCTACTGCAAGCGGCCGACGGGCGAGGTCGTCGCCGACGCCAGTTTGGCCCCGCGGCTGATGCTGCACGCCACCGAACTCGGGTTCGAACACCCCGTGACCGGGGCGCGGCTGCACTTCGAGATGCCGACGCCGGCGGACATGGTCAAGGTTCTCGACCGGCTCCGCAACCCGGCGAACCGTCAGTAGCGGACCCAGCCCATCACTTCGCAGAGTTGCAGGATCCACGGCGGCCGCCACGGGTTCCACGCCGGGTACGCCACGCTGAAGACCGACGCCGCGAGCAGCAACCCGGCCACGACGCGGCCGGGCCGGGAGCGGCCGGCGGCGTCGGCGGCGGGCAACATGCCGAGAACCCACAGCGGCGAGAGCCAGATCAGCCAGCGGGCACAGCAGCAGAAGCCGCCGTAGTTGTTGGTGCGCAGCGTATAGAAACTGAACACGACGGCGGAAACCGTCAGCGTCAGTCCGGCCAGTTTGTTCGCCGTCCAGAATCCGTCGGCTGCACGGGTATGCCAGTCCGGCATACTGCGGCGGGCCTGCGTCACCAGGCCGGCGAGGCCGAGCAGCCAGACGGGCGTCAGGCTGAACCAGCCGTGGTGGCCGAGGAGCAGGTGGAAGGCGTACACAGGCTTAGGTTCGTTGGCGAAGTCGATCCCGGACTTGGGGCCGGGCAGTTTGAGCTTCGCCCAGTGGCTGCCGGGGAAGTCGTACCACGGCCCGCCGAACTCGCCGTAGGCCGGCAGCCAGCGGCCCATCGCGGCGTAGTTGCAGGCGAATAACGCGCCGATTGGAAGCGCGAACCCGGCGGCGTACCAGAGTGCGCGGCCCCGCCGCGCGACCGCCAGGGGCACGAACAGCCCCACGGCCAGCGACAGCGCGGGCAACTCTAGCGTCGTCAGCAGTCCGGCGAAGAAGCCGGAGGTGACCAACGCCGCACGCGTGTCCCGCGCGCCGGGGCGCAGCAGCGGGTACAGGGCGAACACGACGCAGCAGGCGGCGGGGGTGTGGTTGTTCAAGGTCGCCGAGAAGGCCGTCAGGAAGGTCGCGGCCGCGGCCGCGGTGAAGGCGAACAGCTTGCCGAAGTCGGTACGGCCGTGGTGCTCGATCAGCACCGCGAGCAACCGCAGGTAGACGGCGAACGGCAGGGCGTTGAACGTCAGCAGGATGACGCCGACGACCCACCAGCGGTGCCGGTCGATCGACAGGCCGCACACGTTGTGAAGCAGCCAGTATTCGCCGGCGACGAGCGTCGGGAACAGCGGCGGCTTGCTCGAATAGAACTCGCCGGTCGCGGGGTCCATAACCTTGTCGAGGCTCTGGTAGCCGTCGGCGAAGATCACGCCACTGTCGCGGTAGTCGCTGGCGGACGTGAAATTCTCGCGGCGGCCCACGACGTAGGTGCCGCCCTCGACGAGCGCCTTGACGGTGGCGAAGCGGGAGCGGTCGTTGCTGCCGAACATCGGCGTCGGCTCGGGGCGGGCCGTCGGCCAGCGGCGTTGCGGGGCGAGACCGCGGTCCGCGCCGTAACTCGCCGGCGTCGGCGGGTCGTAGCGGCTCGGCTCGTAGACGTTCTCCGCGCCGACGATCTTGGCCACGCAAACCGCCACGCCCAGCATCGTCAGGAGCAGGTAGAAGCCGCGGCGCAGTTCGGCGGTGGGGTCGGGCGTCACGGCGAGCCTTCCCGTCCGAAGCTTTCACTCACCGCGAACGGCTGCCCTGTCGGCGCGTGCTTGGCGACGACGAGTTCGGCGAGCATCCCCGTGAGAAACGCCTGGCCGCTCAGGGTGACGACGACGCCCGCGGCGAGCAGCCCGACGAGGCCCAAGGAGCCGTAGCCAGCGAGGAGCCAGGCCGCGAGGCTGATTACGATGAGCAGCGTCGCCAGGGCGAAGCCGAGGACCGCGAAGGCCCCGAAGGCGTGCAGCGGGCGGCGTCCGAAGTGCGTGACGAAGCGCACCGCCAGCATGTCGAGGAAGCCCTTCAAATATCGCTGCCAGCCGAACTTCGAGCGGCCGAACTGGCGGGCGCGGTGCTGCACGACGCGTTCGCCGACGCGGAAGCCCTGCGCCGCCGCCAGTACCGGCACGAAGCGGTGCAACTCGCCGTAGAGTCGCACACTTTTGACCACGTCGCGGCGGTAGGCCTTGAAGCCGCAGTTGTGGTCGTGCAGCTTGACGCCGGTCGTCCAACTCACCATCGCGTTGAAGACGCGGCTCGGCAGCACCTTGTAGATGGGGTCGTGGCGGACCTGCTTCCAGCCGCTGACGACATCCTTGCCGGCGGCCAGCGCGGCGAGGAAGCCGGGGATCTCGGCGGGGTCGTCCTGCAAGTCGGCGTCGAGCGTGAACACCACGTCGCCGGTGGCGCGCTCGAAGCCGGCTTGCAGCGCGGCCGCCTTGCCGAAGTTGCGGCGGAACCGCACGCCGGCGATGTCCGGGTCGGTCGCCGCTAATTTTTGGATGACGGCCCACGAGGCGTCGGTGCTGCCGTCGTCGATGAACAGCACGCGCACCGGCAGGCCCAACGCGTCGCGAACCGCTCCGATCTGCGCGACGAGTTCGGTCAGGCTCTCGGCCTCGTTGTACAGCGGGATGACCAGAGTCAGCGAGCGTGGCGCGGGGTCAGCGGGCATGCGTGGCCTCGGCGAGCGTGGGGGCGGCGGCCGGCGACTCGGCGCGGCCCAGCCACCACAAGAAAAGCGAGAATCCGATCTCGAAGAGCGTCCAGACGAGCCGCAGGGCGAAGGCCGTCATCACGGCGAAACCGGTCGCCGAGTCGCCCAACGAGGGCCGCATTTGGACGCTGAGCATCCGCTGCAACAGTTCCTCGCGCACGCCCAGCCCGCCGGGCAGGATGATCGCGACGAAGCCGGAGATGTAGGCGATGGCGTTGGCGACGACCAGGCCGGCCGCGCCGTCGGCGGTCAGCGGCAACTCGGCGTCGCTCAGGCCGGTCACGGTCAGGTGGAGGCTCGCCCCGAGGAGCAGCCAGCCGACGCTCGCTTGCAGCAGGCCACGCATGAGCAGCCAGAACGGCGGCTTGGGGATGAGCGCCTGGTCGGGGCCGCGGAAGCGGCGGGCGACCCGGACGGCGAGGCGATTGAGGAGGATCGCGCCGACCGGCAGGGCGGCGACGCCGAAGATGGCGTACCGCTGCAACGAGCCGTCGGCGAAGACCAGGC
>JANXTD010000631.1 GCA_025352585.1 Fimbriiglobus sp. | reverse complement strand
CCCGCCCTGGACCCCGCTGGTCTCGACCGCGACGGCGGGCGGGGCGGGCGGCCCCGGCGGCTCGTCGATGCCCGGCGGCAGCGACGACGGCGGCTTCAGTTCCGGCTCCTCCGGCTTCGGCTCGTCGGGTCCGGGCTTCGGCACGCCGCCCGTCATGCCGAGTCCCGGTGGCACGCCCGGCATGCCGGGGATGCCCGGCCCCGGCGGCGCGACCGGCCCCGGCGTCGTCCCTGGGGCCGGGGGTATCGTCGGCAAGGCCCCGCCGCCCCCGAAGCCGCGCACCGAGTTCGTCCTGTGCTTCGTCTGGCGCGAGCCGACGCCGACCGACCCGACCCCGGTCGCCGGCACCCCCTGACCCGCGACCCGACCTGCTCGGCTCGACTGAGACAACCCGGCGTCCGCTCCGCTCTCCCTTTAGGCCCGTCGAGTGAGTCCGATGAAAAGCGATGCCCTCAAGAAGAACCTGTTCTGGATCCTGGCGGGCGTCGCCCCGCTCCTGACGTTCGTGACGTTCGTCCTCATCTTCATGTTCGTCGGCGGCGAGGTCGCGTCGAAGTCCGAGACGATCGCCAAGGACCTCAAGGAGTTGAGCGACAAGCGGGCCAAGGGCGTCAAGGGCCTGGCGACGATGGACAAGCAGAAGGACGTGATCGCCACCCAGAAGCAGCGGCTCTGGGAGGCCAACTGGAACCAGGAACTCAAGCTGTTCACCTGGCCCAACCAGCCCGACCTCAAAGTCTTCGAGCAGCGCTACCAGAAGTTCGGCGAGAAGATGCAGGTCGTCAACGACGAGCTGAACACCTTCAGTACGAAGTCGATTTACGAGGGCGCGTTCGACCGCATGGCCGACGGCGTCAAGCCGACGCAGTTCGCCGGGGGCAACTGGAAGTACGTGCTGCGCTACGTCTCGGAGTGGGGCCAGAAGACGCCGACGCAGCCGCAAGTCTGGCTCGCGCTGGAGGACCTGTGGGTGCAGAAGGGCCTGCTCGAGCCGGTCGCCGCGGTCAACGCGAGCGCCGCGGTGTTCACTGCCGTCGATGACGGCCGCAACCCCCTGAAGCGGAAGTTCCGCAGCCGCGTCTGGGACCTCGACCTCGAGGTGCCGACGGCCGGCAAGGAGGCGGGCAAGATCGTCCGCGCCACGCTGACCAACCGCACCGACCGCATGCAGCAGCTCGGCAAGGACAAGACGATGAACCTGCGCGTCTGGCTGGCCGACGGCGCGCCGATCAACTTCCGCATCGAGGGCGCGTTCCTGAAGGCCCGCGAGGTGCTCGACGTGAAGCCGGTCGAGAGCCTGCACGGCATCCCGGCCGGGGCCGAGGTCAAGGCGATTTCGCGCGTCGAGCACGTCCTGGACGGCCGCACCGTGCCGATCCGCCGCATCGACGCGGTGCAACTCGGCAAGGTAGACTCCCGGCACTCCGTGGCGGTGCTCAAGCAGCCGAAGTTCATCCCCGACGACATCCTCCCCGACCCCGCGGCGGGCGGCGGGCCGGGCGGCATGCCCGGCATGAACCGCGGGGAGGGTCCGGGGGGGATGACCAGCGCGGGCGGAACCGGGGGCGGGCCGGGCGGCTCGGGGGCCTTGGCCGTGGGGGCCAACTTCGGCCCGCCGCAGGTGGTCCTCGACGCCAACAAGAAGCGCTACATCGACGTAACGGAGCAAGTCCGCCGGATGCCGGTCGCGCTGGTGCTGGTCGTCGATCAGATGTACCTCCAGGACACCCTGGTCGCCTTCGCCAACTCGTCGCTGCGCTTCCAGGTGACGCAGTACCACTGGAAGCGCTTCCGCGGCAGCCTGGCCAACCCGAATGACCCCTTAGCGGGCGACGGCGGCGAGTTCGCGACCATCGCCCCCGGCTACCCCGGCGGCAACTACCCCGGCGGCAGCTACCCCGGCGGCAGCTACCCGCAGTCCTCCGGTTCGTCGTCGGGCAGTTTCCCGTCGTCGACCGGGGCCGGCATAGGCCCGACGCGCAACAGCGGCACCCCGTCGGCGTCCGGCTCGTCGGCCGGCAGCTTCGGGATGGGCAGTTTCGGCTCGGGGAGCTTTGGACCCGGCAGCTACGGCGGCACCAGCGGCGGCCCGACCGTCTCGGAGGCGCAATCGACCTCCGGCCTCGTCGAGTTGACCATCTACGGCATCATTACCCTGTACGAGAAGTACGACGTGAAGGGGGCCGACGGCGCGACCGCCCAGCCGACCCCGACGCCGGCCCCCGCCCCGGCCCCGAAGCCGGCGGCCCCGGCCGACGCGTCCGGCCGCGATTGACCCGACGGACGCCCCGACACGACGAACCTTTCAGACGCGGGAGGACGCATCATGGCCAAGCCGAACATTCAGGACATCCTGCTCAAGAAGGGCGACAAGATCGCCCTGGGCGTCGGGGCCGCGC
>JANXTD010000586.1 GCA_025352585.1 Fimbriiglobus sp. | reverse complement strand
CGGGCGGCGCTTGAGAATCTCCCGCGTGGCTGCGGCCTGCTCCTCGGCGGCGAGCGTGCCGACCTTACGGTAGACGCACTTGCGCCATTCGCGGCCGCGCGGGCAGGGCGTCCCGCGGTTATCGACGCAGGCCACGACGTACCCCTGTTGCGTGAGCATTTGGTGCCAGAGGTAATTGGTGCCGCCCCAGCGATCGACGACCGTCTGCCCGGCCGGCTCGCCGTAGACGTGGAACACGATCGGGTACTTCTTCGCCGGGTCGAAGTCGGCCGGCTTCATCAGCCAGCCGTCGAGTTCGACCCCGTTGCCGATGGGCGTGCGGAAGAACTCGACCGGCGACCGCGCCAGCTTGCCGACCGCCTCGCGCAGCTTGTCGTTCGCCGCGAGCGTGCGAAGAACCTTGTGGCCCGGCAGTGTGACGAGTTCGACGCGCGGCGGGTTCCCGAACCCGGACGCCGTGTGGATCGCCGACGCCCCGTCCGGCGCGACGTTGTAGTCGTGCCACCCCGGCTGCTCCGCCGGCGTCACCCGCTCCCGCTTCCCCGAGCCGTCGGTCGGCACGCTGAACAGGTAGCACTGCGTCGGGTTGTCCGGCGACGCGAGGAAGTAGACGCGGCCGGCCTTCTCGTCGATGTGGGCCAGGCGAATCACGTCGTAGTCGCCGGGCGTGAGGCAGCGCACCGCGCCGCCGTCACGGGCGGCGTAGTACAGGTGCCGCCAGCCGTCGCGCTCGCTGACCCACGCGAACGACTTGCCGGCCTCGACCCATTCGAGCGGCTCGTCGTGGACATCGACCCAGGCGGCGTCGCGCTCGGTCAGCACGGTGCGGACTTTACCCGTCGCGGCGTCGGCGAGCATCACGTCGATCGCGTTCTGTAAGCGGTTCGCCCGGCGGACGACGAGTTCGTCGGAGTTGCCGGCCCACTCCATGCGGGGGATGTAACAGTCGGTGCGGGTGTCGCCGGGCACGGCCAGCCACATCGTCTCGCCGCCGGCCGCCGCGACCACGCCGACCCGGCAGGCCGAGTTGCGCTCGCCGGCCTTGGGGTAAGCGAAGGTCGTGACGACCGGGTACTTCGCGGCCGTGTTGTCGATCATTGAGAAGGTCGGCACGCCGGCCGTGTCGAGTTGCCAGTACGCGATGCGTTGGCCGTCCGGACTCCAACGCCAGCCGTCACGGCAGTCGAATTCCTCCTCGTAGACCCAGTCGAAGGTGCCGTTGATGACCGCGCTGGTGCCGTCGGTGGTCAGCCTCGTCGCCGGCCCGCCGTCGGTCGGTTCGACGAGCAGGTTGTTGCCACACACATAGCCGACGCGGCGGCCGTCCGGCGCGAGCTTGGCGAACATCAGCGTCGAGGGCTTGGCCGCGCCGCCGAGCTTCGTGAGCTTGCCGGTCGAGCGGCGGTAGGTCCAGTAATCCCCGCGCGTGTTCTGACGCCAGACTTTGACGGAGTTCGTGAAGATCAAGACGAGGTCGCGGTCTTTCGACAGTTCGTAGCCGTCGATCGGCAGCGGCCCCGTGGCACCGGGCGGGATGAGCTTCTCGGCCGGGACCAGCACGCTGGTGTCGCCGTTGGCCTCGACGCGGACGAGGTCGCTGGCCCCCTTGTGGGCCTTCGACGGCAGCAGGTTCGTGAACGCCCCGTTGTCGAGCCACTTCGTCGCCGGGACGCGGTCGCCCTTGAAGTCGTCCGACGCGAAGACGCGCCCCAGCGTGAGTTTGGCGGGGTCGGCGGGCAGCGATTGTGCCCGCACCGTTCCCACGGCGAAGACCAGGACGCAGGCGATCGAACGCAGCATGGAGGACTCCAAACCCGAGGAAGGTGCGGCGACGCGGGGCGTTACTCGACGACGACGGCCGGCTTGCCGAGCACGTCCATTTTGGGGCGAATCCCGAGGCCCGGTTGCGTCGAGGCGGCCATGCGGCCGTTGGCCCGCTGCGGTGCCCCGTCGGCCGTCGAGACGGTGACGTAACTGTTGAAGTCGGTACTGGAGAACAGGAACTCCGTCGGCACGCTGTGGGCCAGGTGCGCGATCGCGGCGGTGGCGATGTCGCCGCCCCAACTGTCTTCGAGGGTCATGGCGATGCCCATCGTCACGCACAGGTCGCGCGCTTGCCGGGTCTTCGTCAGCCCGCCGAGCTTGCTAATTTTAAGGTTCACCACGTCCATCGCCAGGTCGGCCTTGGCCCGCAACAGCAGGTCCAGCCCGTCGATGTTCTCGTCGAGAACGAACGGGTGGCTCGTGTGCCGGCGGACACTCAGGCACTCCTCGTACGTCAAACACGGCTGCTCGATGTACACGTCGATGTCTTGTACGGCCCGCACCACGCGCATCGCCTCGTGCTGCGTCCAGCCGGTGTTGGCGTCGGCCACCAGGCGGTCGCCGGGGAGGAGCGTCGCGGCCACGGCGCGGATGCGCTCGATGTCCGTGTCGGGGTCGCCGCCGACTTTGAGCTGGAAGCGGCGGTAGCCCTCGGCCCGGTACCCCGCGACCCGCTTCGCCATTTCCGCCGGCGACTCCTGGGAAATCGCGCGGTACAGGTGGAAGTCGTCGCCGTAGCGGCCGCCGAGCAGTTCACACACCGGCATCCCCGCCGCCTGGCCGAGGATGTCCCAGCAGGCGATGTCGATACCGCTCTTGACGTAGGGGTGGCCCTTCAAGGCGGCGTCCATCGTGCGGTTGAGCTTGCCGAGTTGCCGCGGGTCTTCGCCGAGCAGGTGCGGGCCGAGTTCGCGGATCCCGGCCCGCACGCCCTCCGCGTAGGCCGGCAGGTAAAATGGCCCCAGCGGGCAGACCTCGCCGTGCCCGACGAGGCCGGAGTCCGTCTCGACGCGGACGATGGTGCTATCGAACACGGTGACCGATTTTCCGCCGGACCACTTGTAGGTGGTCTCGATGAGGGGTAACTCGACGCGAAAGGCCAAAATCCGGGAGATTTTCACGGCTCGGTCTCTTCTCAAGGGTGTTGCCAAACTTCCCGCTGGGAGGTTGGTGTACAACAAGATTGGCCGGCTACACCGAAACCGAACGCCGTTTTGACGCACCCAAAAAAGGTGCGACGCTGCTAGGGAGCCTGAAAGATGTCCGCCCGCCCCGTGACCGCGGTGTTGATTCTGCTCGGGACTCTCGTGGCCCCGGTCTGGTCGGGGGAACCCCCGGCGACGCTGTCGAAGCAACTCGCCAAGGAGCCGGCCGCCGCGTTGGCCAAGGCGGCCCGCGAGCGCGGCGACGCCGGCCGCGGGGCGGTGCTGTTCTTCCAACCGGCGCTGAGCTGCGCCAAGTGCCACGACGGCGAGGCCGGCACGCAACTCGGGCCGGACATCTCGAAGGCCGGCAAGGAGGCGACCGCTGACTACCTCGTCGAGTCGGTGCTTCACCCCTCGAAGGTCATCAAGAAGGGCTACGAGTCGGTCACCGTCGTCACGGCGGACGGCCGCACCGTCACCGGGCTGGTCGCCGAGGAGACCGCCGCCACCCTCACGCTGATCGACTACGCCGACAACGGCAAGCGGCTCCCCATCCCGAAGGCCGACATCGAGAAGCGGACCGCGCTAACGCTGTCGCTGATGCCCGAAGGGCTGGTCGATGTCCTTTCGGACCGCCAGCAGTTCCTCGACCTGACGAAGTACCTGATCGAGGTCGCCGAGGGCGGGGCCGCGCGGGCCAAGGAACTCCGCCCCGCCGTCACGGCGCTGGTCGTCCCGGAGTACGAGAAGACGATCGACCACGCCGGCCTGATCGCCAAGTGGGACGCCAAGAGCCTGAAGCGCGGCGAGGCGATGTACACCCGCGTCTGCGCCAACTGCCACGGCACGCTCGACCAGCCCGGCTCGCTGCCCACGTCGCCGAAGTTCGCCACCCACGTCTTCAAGAACGGCAACGACCCGTACCGCCTGTACCAGACGCTCACCCACGGCTACGGCCTGATGGCCCCGCAGACGTGGATGGTGCCGCGGCAGAAGTACGACCTGATCCACTACCTCCGCGAAGCCTACCTGAAGCCGCACAACCCGACACAGGCCCCGAAGGCCGACGCCGCTTACCTCGCCTCGCTGCCGAAGGGCACGTCGGCCGGCCCGGACCCGGTCGCGGTCGAGCCGTGGGCGGCGATGGACTACGGCCCGAGCCTGATGAACACCTACGAGGTCGGCGGGCCGGGGCCGAACGTCGCCTACAAGGGCGTAGCCGTGCGGCTCGACGCCGGGGCCGGCGGCGTCTCGCGCGGCAAGCAGTTCGCGCTCTTCGACCACGACACGATGCGCTTCGCCGCCGCCTGGGCCGGCGACGGCTTCGTCGATTGGAAGGGCATCCACTTCAACGGCCAGCACCAGGTCCACCCGAAGATCGTCGGCGAGACCCACGTCGCCAACCCGGTCGGCCCCGGTTGGGCCAACCCCCAGACCGGCAGCTTCGCCGACCCCCGCTTCCTGGGCCGCGACAAGCGCCCCTACGGCCCACTGCCGAGGGCGTGGGCGCAGTTCCGCGGCGTCTACCACTCCGGCGACCAGACCGTCGTTTCGTACACCGTCGGCGACGCCCCGGTCCTTGAACTGGCCGGCGCGGAGGTCGATGCGAAGTCCCCCGCCGACATCGCCTTCACGCGCACGCTCGACATCGGCAAGTCGTCGCGCGACCTGCTCGCCCGCGTCGCCCCGGCCGGCACGGCCGCGGCCGTCGTCGGTGACAGCCGGGTGACACTCGAAGAGCGCGACGGCTTCACGGTGCTGCGCGTCCCGGCCGGCGTCACGCCGACGCGGGTGAAACTGCTCACCGCCAAGGGCGACGCCGCGGCCCTGAAGGCCCTCGCCAACGGGTCGCCGGCCCCGCGCGCCCTGGAGCCGCTGACCCGCGGCGGCCCGAAGCGCTGGCCCGAGGTGCTCAAGGCCGGCGTCGCCATCGGCAAGGACGACGGGGCCTTCGCCGTGGATACCTTCGCGCTCCCGGAGCGGAACCCGTGGAACGCCCAACTGCGGCTGACCGGCTTCGACTTCACCCCCGACGGCAAGTCGATGGCCGTCTGCTCGTGGGACGGCGACGTGTGGCTCGTGTCCGGCCTCGACAACCTCGCCGCCGGGCTGACCTGGCAACGAATCGCGTCGGGCCTGTTCCAGCCGCTCGGCCTCAAAATCCGCGACGGGGCGTTCTTCGTCTGCTGCCGCGACCAGATCGTGAAATTGATCGACCTCAACGGCGACGGCGAGACCGACTTCTACGAGTGCTTCAACAACGACCACCAGGTGACGGAGCACTTCCACGAGTTCGCGATGGGCCTGCAAGCCGACGCGGCCGGCAACTTCTACTACGCCAAGAGCGGCCGGCACGGCCTCGACTCGGTCATCCCGCACCACGGCACGCTGCTCAAGGTCAGCAAGGACGGCGCGACGACCGAAATCCTGGCGACCGGCTTCCGCGCGGCCAACGGCGTCTGCCTGAACCCGGACGGTAGCTTTTTCGTGACCGACCAGGAGGGCTTCTGGACGCCGAAGAACCGCATCAACCACGTCACCAAGGGCGGCTTCTACGGCAACCTGTACGGCTACACCGACGTGACCGACAAGTCCGACGCGGTGATGAAGCCGCCGCTCTGCTGGGTCACCAACGACATGGACCGGTCGCCGGCCGAGCCGATCTGGGTCACGTCCGAGAAGTGGGGGTCGCTGAAGGGGTCGCTGCTGAACACCTCGTACGGGGCCGGCAAGATCTACGTCGTGCCGCACGAGACGGTCAACGGCCGGCACCAGGGCGGCGTGTGCGCCTTGCCGCTGCCGGCGTTCCCGACGGGGGTGATGCGGCCGCGCTTCCACCCGACCGACGGGCAACTTTACGTCTGCGGGATGTACGCCTGGGCCGGCAACCAGACGGCCCCCGGCGGCTTCTACCGCGTCCGCGCCACCGGCAAGCCGGCCGACCTGCCCGTCGGCCTGAGGGCCAAGGCCGGCGGCGTCGAAGTCACCTTCACCGACCCGCTCGACGCGGCGAGTGCGGCCGACCTCAAGAACTTCGAGGTCAAGGTCTGGGGGCTGAACCGCACCAAGAACTACGGGTCGAAGCACATCGGCGAGAAGCCGCTGGCCGTGGCGAAGGCGTCGCTGTCGCCCGACGGCAAGACGGTCCGCCTCGACCTGCCCGACCTGGCACCGACGTGGGGGATGGAGATCAAGTACCGCGTGAAGGGGTCGGACGGCCGGGCGGTCACCGGGGTGCTCCACAACACGATCCACGCCACGCCGCAGTGACCCGCCCGGCGGAAGCCGTCGCAGCAGATGCCGACTGCGTTTTCCGCCGCAGGCTCCGGCTAGGATTGTTGTAGGGGTACCCCTCGTGGGTACCCGGCTTACGCCTCCCCCGCCGCCGCGTTGAGCCGCTACACCGGCCCGGAGCACGCTCTACCCGCCGTAGCCCGAGTCCGGGGCGTAGTTCTCGTAGCGCATGTACTGCTTCAGGTAGCGCAACGTCATCTCGCCGGTGGGGCCGTTGCGCTGCTTGCCGATGATGATCTCGAGCACGTCGTCCTCGGTGCCGCCGTCGAACTTGCCGGGGCGGTGCAGCAGCATCACCGTGTCGGCGTCCTGCTCGATCGACCCCGACTCGCGCAGGTCACTCGTCCGCGGCTTGTGGTCCTGCCGCTCCTCGCTACTGCGGTTCACCTGCGCCAACGCCACCACAGGCACGAGCAGTTCTTTGGCCAAGAACTTCAGCCGGCGGCTAATCTGGGCGACTTGCTCCTGCCGGGGGTCGCGGCGATTTTCTGGCTCGATGAGTTGCAGGTAGTCGATGACGACGAGCTTGATGCCGTGGCGCAGCTTCAACCGCCGCGAGTTGGCCGAGATGCGCAGCATCGTCTGCGCGGGCGAGTCGTCGATGAACAGCTTGACGAAGCCGTCGCGGGCGTTGCCGCGCAGTTGGTCCCCGGCCGTCATCAGTTTTTGGATCTCGTCGGAGTTCATCATCCCCTTACGCAGCCGGTGGCTATCGACGCGGCCCTGGCAGCACAGCAAGCGCTCGGCCAGTTCGAGCCGGGACATTTCGAGCGACACGAAGAAGACCGGCTGCCGCTCCTCGATGATGATGTGCCGGACGATGTTCAGCGCGAACGCGGTTTTGCCGACGCCCGGCCGCGCGGCCATGATGACGAGTTCGCTGTTGTGCAGACCCGCCGTCATGTTGTCGAGGTCGGTGTAGCCGGTGCCCAGCCCCGTGACGTTGAGGTGCGACTTGCCGGCCCGCTCGTCGATGCGGGTAAACGTGTCGCGCAGGGTCGTTTCGAGGGTGAACGTCTCGCCGGTGGTGCCCTTCTCGGCGATTTCGAGCACCTTGCGCTCGGCCATGCCGATGAGTTCGTCGGCACTCGTGACGCCGTCGTAGGCGTCGCGCAGCAACTCCGTGCTCGTGTGGATCAAGTTGCGGATCAGCGCCTTTTCGCGGACGATGCGGGCGTAGTACTCG
>JANXTD010000584.1 GCA_025352585.1 Fimbriiglobus sp. | reverse complement strand
CTATAGGTACCTCAACGCGACCACGTCACCGATCCCGCCGAGGACGCCCAAGACCATCAAGACCTTCCAGGCCGGCGGGTAGTGCGACAGGTTCGTCACGCTCTCAACGCCGTGCTCGGCCAACAAGCGGTCCTTGTCGATTGGGAACAGCAGCATCGCCAGCCCCATGGTGACCATGATCGGCGGGAGGAGCGCGAGTTTGACGAGAAAGGAACCCTTCTCGAGCGCGTCCCCCCACAGCCACACCGTGGTACCGACGCCCAGAGCGATCAGTAGCAGCCCGGCGACCCGTTGCGTCGCCTTGGTAGTCGCAGCCATCGAACCCTCCTGACCTGTCAGTTTCAAACCAGACTTCGTTACGCCGGCAACTGCTTGACGTAGTTGTACCCGTAGGCGTGGATGTCCGGCTTGATGCCGTTGACCACCGCGCCCAGCAGCGGGATGTTCAACTGCGTCAGGCGCTCGGCGGTCGTCATGACCTTCGGCAACTGGCTGATGTCCTGCAAGATCGACAGCACCACGCCGTCGACGTGCTGGCCGACGAGCAGCGAGTCGGCGACCGGCAGCACGGGGCAGCTATCGACGACGATGAAGTCGAACTGGCCGCGCAGCCGGTTGAACAGCGTCTCGAGCGGGTGGCCCTGCGCGAGCGCCGTGATGACGCGGTTCGAGCACTGGCCGGCGGGGATCAGCCACAGGTTCGGCACGCTCGTCGGCTGCACCGCGTCCGACACGTCGATTTCCTGGCACAACACCTCGGCGCAACCGGGGGTCAGTGGCGCGTCGAAGAGCTTGTGCATGCTGGGGTTGCGCAGGTCGCAGTCGAGGATCAGCGTCCGCAGCCCGGCAGTCGCCATGCTCGTGGCGAGTTGGCTGGCCAGCGAGGTCTTGCCCTCGCCCTGCATGGCACTAGTGACCATGAGGATCTGCATGTTCTGGGCCTTGGCCGTGTGCAGCAGCATCGTGCGGGCCGAGTTCACCGACTCGTTCAGCACGAAGCGCCAGTTCTGCGACTGGGCCGCGTCGCCGTTTTTGAGCGACTGCTTACTCGGGAAGGCCGGGATCGTGCCGATGACCCGCAAGCCGAGGTCGTTGACGACCTGCTCGACCGAGTCCACGCGGCGCGAGCGCCACTCGAGGAACGCGACCGCGAGCATCACGACGGTGCAGCCGGCGAAGAAGGCCACGACCGACAGAAAGACCTTCTGCGTCAAGTTCTGGTTGAGGGTCACCACGGCCGGCTCGCGCAGAAAGACGCGCGTCTCGGCGTTCGACAGGGACTCGGAGCCGAGGATCTGCTGCTCCAGCATCGTCCGGGCGTCTTTGAGCGGCTTCACGTCTTCGGTGTCGATGCCGATTTCGTGGCTCGCGTGGCCGAGCATCTTGATCCGCGCGGCGCTTTTGTCGTACTTGTCCTGGGTGATCTTCAGCATCCCCTTGCGGAAGTCGAGCGTCTGCTTGTCGCCCTCCTCGGCGATCAGCAGCGCTCGCCGCATGCCGGCGCGAATCTCCTTCTCGACGGTCGGCTTGAGGCGGTTCGTGACCACGTCGAGTTCGGACTGGCGCAGCTTTAGCTTCTCACGGCCCTCGCGGACGTACGACGAGCCTTCGGTGCTCTTGAGTTCGTCCTTCTCCAGTTGCTTCTTTTGGGCGTCGCGGGCGGCGACCTTCTCCTTGACCTCGTCGTTCCGCTCGAGTGCCTTCTCAAGGTCGTCGGAGGTGATCGCGACCGCCGCCATCTCGTCGAGTTGGCGGGCGCGCAGTTGCATGCGGATCGTGAGCGCGTCGATCTCCTTCTGGTCGTCGCGCAGGTCCTTGTCGAGGCTGGCGAGGTGGAGCATCTCGGCCTTAAGGAGCTCGTTGTTCGTGATCGGGCTCGACCCCGCGTTGAGTTCGGACAGCTTCTTGAGGCGCTCCTCGTGGTCGCGGATGCGCTTGACGATGGCGTCCATGTTCTTGTCGAGTTGCGCGCGGTTGCTCTGCCGCTCGCGAAGCTCGTTCGAGGTTGTGTCCTTGAGGTACAGGTCGATCAGCGTCGAGACGGTGTCGCGGATGGCGGCGGCGTTGTCGCCGCGCATGCTCACCGACATCAAGTCCTCGGCCGGCCAGCCGATGGCCACGGCCTCGGTGACGAAGCGGACGGGGTCGTCGGCCGACTTGAAGTCGGGGTACTTCGAGACGCGGGGGTCGGAGACGACGCGCTCGAGCAGCGAGCGACCCTTGACGAGGCTCTCCTCGCGCTTGCGGAACATGTTGAACTCGTCGCCGGAGCCAGCCTGCTGGAAGACGCCGCGCTGGTTGGCCGGCTTGATCTGCAACAGCGCCTGCGCCCGGTGCTTGCCGTTGGGCATCGCCAGCCAGATCGCGGCGGCCGCGGCCATGCCGACGAGCAGCCCCAGGAAGGTCGCCAGCACCAGGCGGCGCTTCATAGCGTGGAACAGCTCGAGGATCGTCGGCCACGACCGCGCGGTCGCCGGCGGCGCGAGCGTCTGCCCCGGCGCGAGCGGCACGTAGTGGCTGGCCCCCTGCGAGGTGGCGAGGGACGCCGACGTCTGGCTCAGGGCCTGGTCGCCGTTGGTGTGGCTGCGTTGCATCGTCGTCTCCGGGGGCGAGTCACACGGGGCCGCTCGGCGCTCGGCTCCGCCCGGCGTAGCTCCCCGCCGGTGCGAGGCCGGGGGGCGGGCGAAACTTCGACCGAGTCAGACAGGCACCGGAGGGGGCACTACCCTTGACAGCGGGTGAGCAACGGATTCTGTTCTATCGCGAAAATTCGTCTGGTAAACATAGCACGACCCGTGCCACCCGACCCGAGGGCCGAGTTCCGGACCAGTCCGCCGGCGACGGCGTTGCCGCGACCCACTCCGCAAACCGAGTCTGGGGAGCGAGTTGCGGCCAGGGAGTGCGACCGCCTCGGCCTGCCGAAGTCGCTCAGCGTCCCGTGTCCAGTTCGCCGCGGGCGTTAAGCCCCCTTAACGCCCGACAACGCAACGCAACGAGCGTAGGTCACGAACACCCGGTTACAGTAGCTTTTTTACAAACGGCAACCTAGGGGGGTGCTGCCGGTTTTCGCATTTTGCGCGACACTGCTGTCTTTGCGGGCCTTCGGGCATTTTCCCTGCACAACACCCCGCGTCTGAGACGATCTTGCAATGGAACAACACGCTCTCATGCGGCACCGGGCCACTCGCCCCGCCGCGAAGTCTGCGCGAGTTTGTCCGCGATCCGGTGCCTTTGAGGGGGTTTCGACCATGTCCCGACTTGTCCCGCGTGTTCGCCTCGCCGGCTTGGCGGCCGGGGCGGTTCTGGCGGCGTTCGGCAGCGGCTGCCAGACATCCGGCCCGCCGCGGCCGCTCTTCGGCGGCTCGCTCGCCGACTTGAACAACGTGCCCGACGGCGGCGGCGGCACCGTCACCGCCAACCGCGGGCCGTTCTCCGGCCAGACGCCGTACGTCCGGCCCGCGCCCAAGTCCGAGCCGGCCGACAACTCGCTGCTGCCCAAGGAACTCAACAAGGTCACGATGCCGGCCTACACGGTCGAGGCCCCGGACATCCTGCTCATCGACGCCCAGCGGCTGATCCCGCTGCCGCCCTACAAGGTCGAGCCGCTCGACGTGCTCTACCTGTTCGCGCCGAAGGCCTACGAGCGCGAGCCGATCAACGGGCCGTACCCCGTGGACCCCGACGGCACGATTAACCTCGGCGCGACCTACGGCGGCAGCCTGCGGGTCAACGACCTGACCGTCACCGAGATCGAGAAGCTCGTCATCGAGCGCCTCAAGAAAACCCTCAAGCCCGAGGAGGCCATCGCGACCGTGTCGCTGGCGCAGTCGCGCGGCGTCCAGCAGATCCGCGGCGAGCACCTCGTGCAGCCCGACGGCACCGTGTCGCTGGGGCTGTACGGCAGCGTCTTCGTCGCGGGCCTGAGCAAGCCGCAGATCAAGCAGGCGATCGAGGCGCACCTGTCGCGCTTCATCTACCGCCCCGAGGTCTCGGTGGACGTGTCGGCGTACAACTCGAAGTACTACTACGTCATCACCGACTTCGCCGGCAGCGGCGAGCAGGTGGTCCGCATCCCCTCGACGGGCAACGAGACCGTGCTGGACGCGATGAGCTTCATCGGCGGCCTCTCGCCGGTGTCGTCGAAGCGCATCTGGATCGCCCGGCCGGCCCCGGCCGGCACCGGGGACCAGATCCTGCCGGTGGACTGGCGCGGCATCACCCGCCGCGGCACGACCTCGACCAACTACCAGATCCTGCCCGGCGACCGCGTCTTCGTGATGGGCTCGCCTGCGGTGAAGGTCGATACGGCCATCGGCCGCGTCACGGCCCCGCTGGAGCGGGTGCTGGGCACGACGCTCTTCGGCTACACGACGGTGCGGACCATCCAGACCGGCGGCCTCGGCCTCGGCGGCTTCGGCGGGGTCAACGGCGGCACCGCGGTCGCCCCGACGGTGGTGAACGTGGCCCGCTAAGGGCCGGCCGGGTGGTGCAATTAGCGCATCCGGCGTGAGTAGACCGGCCCGGACCGCGGGCGGGCGAATCGGCGGCGGCCGGGGTTCACGGGGACCCTTGCCGCCGCCGATTCGTTGGGTGTAGGCCGGCGGCGCGAACTTGGTGGTTGACCTGGTCGCGCCACGGTTTACGCTGAACCCAGGACGGGTCCGGTTGCACTCCGACGGTCGAGGGTCACGCCATGCGCAGTTTCGTCCAGTTTTGCCTCCCGGTCGCGCTCGCGGCCCTCTCGGCGGGGGCGGCCGTGGCCCAACCGCAGCCGAGCGCCGGGCCGGTCGGCCGCCCGGCCTTCAGCCCCTACTTGAACCTCCTGAACAACGGCAGCAGCCCGGCGCTGAACTACCTCGGCTACGTGCGCCCGCAGCAGCAGCAGGCCCAGCAACTCAACCAACTCTCGCAGCAGTACAACCAGACGACGAACTCCCTCCAGAACTCGCTCAACGACCTGGCGCAAGGGGCCGACCCGAACGTCCGCTTCACCGGCTACGTCGCGACGTTTAACAACACACGCGGCTACTTCAGCCGCAACCCGATCAACGGCGGCGGCGGCCTTCGCTCGGGCGGTGGGGTCGGCGGCGGCAGCGGCGGCGGCTTCAACACGATGAACCGCGGCAGCGGCGGCTTCGGCGGCGGGGTCGGCGGCGGCGCGAGCGGCATCGGCTCCGCGTCTCGCGGCGGCAGCCCTTCCCGCCGCTGACAAACCTGAGACTTCTTGCGACCAACGACTACGCCGGGCCGGACGCCCGGTGGCGACCCCTCCACGAAAGGATTCGACCATGCGACGGATGTTCCGCGTCGGGCTTCTCGGCCTGATCGCCAGTGGTGTCACGGCCACGACCGCCTCGGCCCAGAACTGTTGCGGCGGCGTCGGCGGGGGCTGCGGCCCGCGCTCGAGCAACTCGGCCGGCGGCAGTAACTGCGGCGGGATTCTCGGGATGAAGGCGTTCCCGTTCTCGGACGAGCGGTACATCCGCCAGTTCTGCGGGCCGCACGTCTCCGCCGCGTCGTGCTTCGGCTACTTCAAGCCGCAGATCACCCCGTGGGGCGCGGCCTGCCCCCTGTACGGCGACGCCCGCGCCGACGCGGCGGCCAGCGGCCTGTACAAGTACCCGTCGAGCGCCGGGGCCCCCCGCGAGCCGCAGCAGATCCCGACGGGGACGACGCCCACCCCGCCGGCCGTCCCCGCGCCGCCTCGCACCAGCGACACGCCGCCGAAGTCGGACGCGCCGCGCGAGATGCCGAAGACGGGAGAGGTGCTGCCCGCGCCGAAGGTCGTCGATCCGGCGACGCCGCCGAAGCCGCCGAGCGTGCCGATTGCCCCGCCGGCCGTGCCGATTGCCCCGCCGGCCGTGCCTGGCTCCGGGCTGAGCCTGCCGCTCATCCCCGACGCGCCGAACCGCTAGCGACCCCGTCGGGCCGGAAGCGTCAG
>JANXTD010000579.1 GCA_025352585.1 Fimbriiglobus sp. | reverse complement strand
AGCGAGGGTCGAAGCGGGCGGGGACAAAGTTGATGGGCGGGGGCCGAGCGATCAGCAGCACAAACATTACCTCCGCCCGCTTCGACCCTCGCTCGCGCGTCGGGCTAACCGGAGTCGCCTGCGGCGGAGCCACCGAGGCCGTCTCGCAGAAACTTCGGGAAGCCTGCCCACGCGGTCAAGTAAGCGTCTTCGAGCGGCAGCGTGACGAACAGGGTCGCCGTCAAGTGCAGCGACAGTGGCGGGATGGCCTCGCCGACGGCACACGGTCGGGGGTGGGCCGAACAGACCGCACCGGCCTCGGCGACCCTGGACGTGATCGCCTGCCCGAACCCGCCCGGCAACTCGACGGGGTCGGGCAGGACATCGACGATTGTGACGTGGACCCCCCGTTTCAGCGTGGCCAACGATTTCTTGACGAACGCTTCAATCATCGCGCCGTCGGCCTTGTAGGCCGGGGCAATCATCTCGACCACGGCGACCAGCGTCCGGCCCTCGGCGTGCTGAATCTCGATCCGCTGCGCCGGCGGTACTCGCCGCTTGACCATCACCGCGTCAGGCTGGACGAGTGCGAAGTAGCCGGGCGGCAGCAGCCCGTGGTTGAGGGCGTTACACAACGCCACCGTCCATACGAAGTGCTGGTCGAGGAAGCACAACGACGACACGCGCGTCCAGTCGTGCAGCGGCATCAGAAGGCACTCCGGTGGGGGGCACCGCGATTGTACCGCGCCGGTCGCCGTAGACACCGCCGCCGAGGCCCGGTAGACTCGGCCGCGGGCTTGACACGAATCCGACGCCAAGGAGGGCGGACGATGCGATCCTGGATCTGGGGCGGTGCCCTGACACTGCTCACCGCTGTTGGCGTCTCCTGGACCGTCGCCCCGCCGCGGCCCACCGAGTGCGTGCTGGAACTCCCCGCCGTCGCCCCGCAGCCGTGCGCGGTGCGGGTCGCCGAGGTCGTGGGCGTGACCGACGCGCTGGACCTCTTCGACGAGCTGCGCGGGCCGCCGACCTCCGCCGAGCCGCCGCTGGCCCCGCCTCGCGCCGACGCGCCGGGCGAAATCATCCCCGCGGTCTTCCTGCTGCCCGCCGACGACGCCGAGGAAGCCCCGCTGCCGCGCGTCGCTCTCGAACTCGCCCCGATGCCGCGGCCCTACAGCCCGCCCCAACTTATGGGGTATGGCGTGGGCTGGGGCTTCGGCCAGTAACCGCGCGACTGCGAAATGAACTGGGGCCGGGCGCTCTTCGTGGGAAGAAGGCCCGGCCCCAGGGATTTGAACGCGACCCGTCGCAATGCGGGTGTATCGACTCGACTGGTGGAATCGCTTCCTACTCCATCGCTCGCGTCGTGCAAGACACATCTATATTAACGCCGCGTCAAGTCCTGTGTGTCAATTCCGGACGAGAAAGCCGATTTTCCCCGGATTTCTCCGAATCCCCTCACGCCGACGCCCGCACCGGCTTGCGGTGTCCGCCGGCCGCCCGACCTGCTAAGAAAGCCGTCGTGCAGGACGCCACGCCCGGAGACACGACCATGCCACGACTTCTCGCCGGGGCGACCCTGGCGCTGCTCGGCTGCCTATTGGCCGGGTGCAGCACCTCCACGCCGCCCACGACGGCCGCGACGACAGCCGTCCCCGTCGCTGACGCGACCCCTCCGGGCGCTGACGCTTCCGGCTCGCCAGCCGTCGCCACGCCGGTCGCCGCGCCGGCGGTTGCAGGGCACGAACTCGACGCCGCGAAGCTCGTCGTGCCGGCGACCCCGGCGGTCGGCACGCTCGGCGGTGGCCGGTTCGCGCCGACCGAAGTCACCCTCACCGGCAACGAGTTGACCTTCGCCGTGCTTAAAGCCGGCGACGCGCCCGGCGTGGCGAGTAGCCTGACGGTCAAGTTCCCGGCGGCGGGGGTCAAGCTCGCCGACGGCTTCAAACTCGTGGTCAAGTCCGACGAGCCGGAGTCGCCCGCACTCCCCGGCGTCGAACTGTTCACGACCGTCGGCGACAAGCCGCTCATCCACGTCTACCCCAACGGCTACGCGCTCTCGCTCGAACTCGGCAAGCGCGAGGCCGGCAAGCAGCCGGGCAAGCTGTCCATCTCGCTGCCGGACGGCACCAAGAGCTACCTGGCCGGTAGCTTCACCGCCGAGGCGCGCCGCGTCGCCGGGGAGCCGCCCGGCCCCGACGAGTCGCCCGCGGTCCACGGCCTGGTCACGATCGCCGGCGAGGCGAAGGGCGAACTCGAAGTCGGCCTGATCGGCCAGCCGGCGGGGCAGGTCGTCACCGAGACCGTGACACTGCCGGTCGCCGGCCCGCCCGGCCGGGTCAACCGCGTCGAGTCGGTGCGGCGGACGGCCCTGGCCTGCGGGGCCGCCGGCGAGTTCCGCTACGAGCACGTCCTGGTGCCGGCCGGCCGCTACCTCGTCTGGGCGCGGCAAACTCCCGGCCCGCTGGCGTGGAAGTGGGTTAGCGTCGCCGCCGGCACCGTGACCGACGCCCCGCTGACGCTCGACGCCAAGCTGGCCGGCAAGCTGACCGTCACGACGACGCAGCCCGAAGGCACCCTGCGGCTGATCCCCAGGGACGGCGACGCGGCGTCGGTCGTGCCCGAACTGTCGCTGAGCCTGGCGCTGAAGCTCGACGCGCCGTCCGACGCCAAGGCGTTCGCCGCCGTGCCGCCGGGCCGCTACGACCTCGTGGCGACGCTCAAATCCGGCACCGAGTGGGACCGCAAGCCGGTCGAGGTCAAGCCGGGCGAGGCAACATCGGTCACGTTGAAGTGACTTCCGAGTCGAGAGTGCAGACGGCAAAGTGCAGAGTGCAGAATGAAATCATCGACCGCAGCCCGAACCACCTCTGGGTTTCGATTCTGCACTCTGCACTGTGCATTCTGCACTCTTTGAAGGTTTCAAGATGCCCCGCGTCACCCCCCGGCGTGCCCTCAAGCTCGTCGCGTTCGCCGCCCTCGGCGTCGTGTCGTCGTACTTCGCCTGGGTGTTCGCCGGGCTCAACGACCACGCCGTCGTTGCCGGCGGCGTTTACCGCTGCTCGCAACCCAGCGCGTGGGGCGTCGAGCGCCTGGTCGCCCGGCACGGCGTCCGCACGGTGCTAAACCTGCGCGGCACGTCGCAGAAACTGCACGACCCCAAGTCGGCGTGGTACAAACTCGAAGCCGAGGCGACGTTCGCCGCCGACGTGTCGCAGGAAGACATCACGCTGTCGGCCTACCTGCTGCCGCCGCCGGCCGAGATCCGCCGGGCGATCGAAGTGCTCGACCACGCGGAGCGGCCGATCCTCGTCCACTGCAAGCAGGGGGCCGACCGCACCGGCCTCGTCTCGGCGCTGGCGGTGCTGCTCGAACCGGGCGGCACGCTAGCGGCGGCGCGGCGCGAACTCTGGCCGGTCTACGGGCACTTCCCCGTCGGCCGCACGACGGCGATGGACGACTTCCTCGACCGCTACGAGCGCTGGCTGGCCGGCCGGCCGCACGCCCCGGACCTCTTCCGCGACTGGGTGAACCGCCACTACACCCCCGGCCCCGCCGCGAGCCGCTACGAGTGGCTGTCGAAGCCGGCGACCGTCCCCGCCGGCCAGCCGTTCGCCTTGAAGTTGCGGGCGACCAACCTGTCCGACGAGCCGTGGCGCTTCGAGCCGGGCAACCAGGCCGCGATTCACCTGCTGTACCGCGTCGCCGGCCCCGACGGCGTCGAGGTCACGCGGGCGCAGGCGGGGCTGTTCCGCCGCGCCGTGGCCCCCGGCGAGTCGCTCGACTTCCTGCTGGCGTTGCCGCCCCTGCCGGCCGGGCAATACAGCGTGGCGGCGGAGTTGATCGACGCCCGCGGCTGCGGCGTGTCGATCCGGTCGAGCAGCTTCGTCAAGCTCGGCGACGGCTGCGCGGCGACGACGGTCGAGGCGCGGTAACGGCGAGCCGGAAGCGTCAG
>JANXTD010000563.1 GCA_025352585.1 Fimbriiglobus sp. | reverse complement strand
GCGTCGGCGGCGGCGACGAGTCGCCAGAACTGGTCCTGGCGGGCGCGGTCGAGCCAGCCCAGCGAGTAGTCGGACCACGGCTGCAAGTCGAAGTAGTCGTCCGACGCCTCGACGACCGTCACCCGGCCGGCGACGCGGCGGGACGCGGCGACGGCCGGCAGGTCGGCGTCGAAGCGGTGCAGCACGAGCACGTCGGCGTGGGCGACGAGCCAGGGCAGCCAGCGGTGGTCGGGCGGGCAATCGACGACGGTGACCCCCGGCCGGCGGCTCAGGGCGCGGGCGGGGGCGTGGACGCGGTACGACCCGTGCCCGTCCGGCGTGAAGTCCGTCAGTTGGGCGATGAGCATTCGCGGCGGCCCCAGGATCGCCCTGAGCTTACCACGCCGCGCGACTGCGGAACAAGGGGCCGAGTACACGATCTTGGGAAATTATCCTGATTTGGGTTGACGCTCATGGTGTTGATCAGAACAATCGTCCCAAGTGACACAGTCCGTCCGAAAACCGTCAGGTCAACGCTCATGATCGACACCCTCCGCAAGCAGATCGACGGCCTCGTCGAGTACGTCAGCCGCCGCACCGAGACCGAGGGCGCGCCGCTGAAGGCGAAGCTCGAGGTGCTCGAGTACGAGGCGCGGCTGGTCCCCGCGGGGCTGGTGCCGAAGTCGCTGCTCGCCGCGTTCTTCGACGGCACCTACAGCACCAGCTTTGACAACAGCACGAACGCCTACGGCCCGAACTCGGCCAACCAGGGCGTGATTGCGGTGGCCCCGGCGACGGGGGCGGAATCGTTGGTGGCGTCCGAGCCGGCGACGTTCCCCCGGAGTTTCTCCGACCCGGCGGCCTCCAAGCCCATCGCTCTGGCCGTGGCGGACGGCAAGGTCTTCGTGGCGTTCAGCAAGGAGGGGGCCGTCGGGTACCCGAGTAACCCGTACTTCGGCGGCATCGCGGCCGCGGACGACGCCAGCACGATCCGGGTCATCGACCCGGCGACCGGGGTCTCGTCGACGTTCGCGGTGAAGGGGCGTGAGACGCTCGCCCTGGCCCCGTCCGCCGACGGCAAGCAACTCCTCGCCGCCTGGTTCGACGGCGTTTACGGCACCGCGAACCCGTACGGGGCCGAGTCCGCGACGGAGGGGGTCAGCTCGTTCAACCCGGCGACCGGGGCCGAGACGGTCCTGTTCTCGCAGCCGGCCGCGGTACCGACCGCGAATTCGCGTCTGGCCCCCAAGTTCGACGCCGTCGCCGCGGTGGCCGACCGGGTATACGTCTCGCGGAGCCGGGCGGGGTCGCCCGAGATCCCAAGTAACCCGCCGTTCGTCGCCGGCCGCGCGGCGGTGGACGACACGAGTACCCTCCTGTCGATCAACCCGGCCACGGGGGTCGGCACGCCGCTCGCGGCGAAGGGCCGCGAGACCCTGGCGCTGACCGCGTCCGCCGACGGCAAGTTGCTGCTCGCGTCGTACTTCGACGGCACCTACGGCACGACCAACCCCTACGGGGCCGAGTCGGCCACCCAGGGGGTGATCGCGTTCGACCCGGCGACTGGTAACGAGGCGGTCCTGTTCGCCCAGGCGGTCGTCGTGCCGAAGAGTTCCAGCGACCCGTCGGTTCAGGCGGCCAAGCCGCTGGCGCTGGCCGCGATCGACGGCCAGGTCTTCGTGGCGACCAGCCAGGCGGGCAACCCGTACGGGCGAGGTTTCGGTAACGACGACACGAGCACGATCATCGCGATCAACTTGGCCACGGGCACCGCGACGCCGTTCGCCGCGAAGGGCCGCGAGACCCTTGCGCTCGCCGCCGTGCCGGCCGCGCCGGTCGTCCTGCCGCCGGCCAACACGCCGCCGACGCTCACGCCCAAGGCCGGCTTCGCGGCGCGGACGGTGCCGTCGGGCACGGTCGCGGTGAGCGGGATCGCCTTCGAGTTCGCCGACGCCGAGACGCCCGCCGCCGCGGTGAGCGTGACCGTCACCTCGTCGAACCCGGCGCTGCTGCCGAGCGACGCGACGCACATCATCCTCACGCGGTCGGGCGGCACCGGGTCGCTGACGCTGTCGCCGCTGCGGGGGGCGTTCGGGTCGGCCACGGTGACCGTCACCGTCACGGACGCCGCCGGCCTGGCCGCCACCAACTCGTTCGTGCTGACCGTCTCGGCCCCGCCGCCGGCCCCGGCCGTCGTGACGGCCGACATCCTGGCGATGATGCCGGCGCTGGGGGCGAACCCGCGGGTCACGATGGCCGACGTGAACGGCGACGGGGTCGCGGACTTCATCGGCGTGACCGGCGCGGGCGGCGTCAACATGTTCCAGGTCTTCGACGGCAAGACCCGCACGGTGATCGCCTCGTTCTCGCCGTTCGAGCCGAGCTTCACGGGCGGGCTGTACGTCGCCGCCGGCGACCTGAGCGGCACGGGCCGGATCGACGTGATCGTGTCGCCGGACGTGGGCGGCGGGCCGATCGTCGCGGTCTACAACGGCCGGATGCTCGCCGCCGGGGCGACCGGGGACGCGGCCCAACTGACGCGCTTCTTCGGCATCGACGACACCGCCTTCCGCGGCGGCGCGCGGACCGCCACGGGGCTCGTCGGGGGCAACGCGGCGCTGGTCGTCTCGGCCGGGGTCGGCGGCGGCCCGCGCGTCGCCATCTTCGACGCCGCCTCCGTGGCGTCGGGCACCCAGACGCCGGGCCGGCTCGTCGGCGACTTCTTCGTGTTCGAGAACACCCTGCGCAACGGGGCCTACGTCGCGGCGGGGGACGTCAACGGCGACGGCGTCGCCGACTTCGCGTTCGGCGGCGGGCCGGGCGGCGGCCCGCGGGTCCGCGTCATCGACGGCCGGAGCCTGCTGGCGGTCTCGGGGAGCATCGGCACCCTCGACTCGCTGCCGCTCGCCTCGCGGCTCGCCGACTTCTTCGCCGGCGAGGTCACCAGCCGCGACGGCGTCCGCGTCGCCTTCCACGACGTGTTCGGCGACGGTAAGGCCGAGCTGACGACGCAGGGCGGGGCCGGCGGCCTCGTCCGGGTGTTCAAGCCGGGCAGCCTGCTCGCCAACCCGAACGCCCCGGTCGCCGACGCCAGCCTCGACCCGATGAACGGCGCGTTCGTCGGCTAACCCCGGCGGGCGAACCCCGGCGGGCGGGGGACGGAAGTCCCCCGAGTCATCTCCCACTGCGTGAACCCCACGCCGCGGGAAG
>JANXTD010000554.1 GCA_025352585.1 Fimbriiglobus sp. | reverse complement strand
GCCCTGCCCGCGCGGCCGCGACTGGCGCAAGTGCGTCTACCGCAAAGTCGGCACCCTGGCCGCCGAGGAGCAAGCCGCCGCGGCGCGGGAGATCCTCAAGTCCCGACCGTACCTCGACGCCACGCGCGTCGGCGTCTGGGGCTGGAGCGGCGGCGGCTCGACGACGCTGAACCTGCTCTTCCGCACGCCCGAGTTGTACCGCACCGGCATGGCCGTCGCCCCGGTGCCGGACATGCGGCTGTACGACACCATCTATCAGGAGCGCTACATGGGGCTGCCGCAGGCCAACGCCGCCGACTACGCCTCCGGCTCGCCGATCACCCACGCCGCCGGGTTAAAGGGCAACCTGCTGCTCGTCCACGGCACTGGCGACGACAACTGCCACTACCAGGGCGTCGAGAGGCTCGCCGACAAGCTGATCGAACTCGACAAGCCGTTCACGCTGATGGCCTACCCGAACCGCAGCCACTCGATCAGCGAGGGCAAGAACACCAGCCGCCACCTGTACGGCCTGTTGACGCGCTACCTGAACGACCACCTGCCCGCCGGGCCGAAATAGTCCGCACTCTCAACCTCTCCGGGACTTTCGCCATGTTCCTTCGACTCTGCGCGGCCGTCGCGCTCGGCCTCGCCCTCGCCGGCCCCGCGCCGGCGCAGTACCCCGGTTGGAAACACTCTGGCTCGGTGTTCGTCCTCACGACGCCGGAGGGGGCCGACTTGCCGGCGGCGGCGGCCGTCGAGGGCTTCCCGCTGCTAGTCCGGCTGCACAAAGACTTCTTCGACTTCGCCCAGGCCAAGCCGAACGGCGACGACCTGCGCCTCTCCTCGGAGCGGGGCGAGCCGCTGGCGTTCCAGATCGACGAGTGGGACGCGGCCAACGGCGTCGCGAGCATTTGGGTTCGCCTGCCGAAGCTGGTCGGTAACGCCCGGCAAGAGGTCAAGTTGCACTGGGGCATGGCCGACGCGGCGAGCCTGTCCGACGGCAAGGCGGTGTTCAACGCCTCGAACGGCTACCTCAGCGTCTGGCACCTCGGCGACACGGTTAACGACGAGGTCGGCACGCTCGTGTCGAAGGACGGCGGCACGACGGCGGCCCCCGGAGTCGTCGGCCAGTCGCGGCACTTCCCCGGCGGCAAGGGCGTCCACGGCGGCGACAAGATCACCAGCTACCCGCTCGGCGCGAGTCCGCACACCAGCGAGGCGTGGTTCCGCGCCGAGAAGCCGAACGTCACCGTGCTCGGCTGGGGCAACGAGGGCGGCGGCCGCGGCGGCAAGGTCCGCATGCAACTGCGCAGCCCGCCGCACCTGCACATCGACAGCGACTTCTCGGACGTGGACGGTAAGGCCAAGATCCCGATGGGCGAGTGGGTCCACGTCGCCCACACCGCCGAGCGCGGCGTCGGCAAGATCTACGTCAACGGCAAGCTCGACGCTTCCGCCACGCCGCTGCTGGACGTCAAGACCCCCGTCCGCCTCTGGCTCGGCGGCTGGTACAACACTTTCGACTTCGTCGGCGACATCGACGAGGTGCGCGTCTCGAAGGTCGCGCGCTCGGCCGACTGGCTGCGGTTGCAGTACGAGAACCAGAAGCCGCTGCAAACGCTCGTCGGCCCGCTGGTCCGGCCGGGCACCGCGTTCGGCGTCTCGCAGTCGCAAGTGACCGTCGCCGAGGGCAAGAGCGTGACGCTCACCGCCGAGGCGGGCGGGGCGCAGAAGGTCTCGTGGTCGGTGGTCCAGGGCGGCGTCGAGCGCGTCGTCGCCACCGACCGCTTCGCCTACACCCTCGACGCCGGCCGGGTGGTCGGTGACCAGACGCTGACCGTGCGGTTCCAGGCCGTTTACCCGACCGAGGTGAAGTCGAAGGAGGTCGCCGTGACGGTCCGCGAGGCGATCCCCGAGCCGGCGTTCACACTGACCTTGCCCGCGACCTGGGACGGCCGCGCGGCGATCGAGGTCGTGCCGACGGTCGCCAACGCCGACGCCCTGCGCGCCGCCGGGGCCGGCGAGTTGCGCTACACCTGGGACGTGTCCGGCGTCGCGACGGTTAACGAGGTCGTGCCGGGCAAACTCTTGCTGAAGCGTGCCCAGAACAGCGGGCCGATGACGGTGCGCGTCGCCATCGACAACGGCGGCGTGGCGACCGTCCGCACGGCCACGGTCGCGGTCACCGAGCCGGCGACCGACGCCTATGTGGTCCGCGTGCCGGCGGCGGACGAGAAGCCCGAGGCCGGCCAGTTCTACCCGCGCGACGAACGCAACGAAGGCACGCTGGTCTACAGCGGCACCCTCGCGGCCGCCGCGGACACGGTGTTCCTCAAGCTCTCCGCCGACGGCAAGCCGGTCGAGACGGTGACCGCGAAGCCACTGGGGAACCTGTCGTACACGCTGACGGCGAAGCTCAAGCCGGGCCTCGTCAAGTACGCCGTCGAGTTCGGCACCACGACCGCCGGCGTCGAGAAGTCGCTCGACACGGTCGGCAACATTGTTTGCGGCGACGCCTACGTCATCGACGGCCAGTCGAACGCCGACGCGACCGCCTTCGGCCCCGCCGACGCCCCGTACACGAGTGACTGGGTCCGCAGTTTCGGCAACCCGACCGCTGACCCCAAGGGGGCGCGGTCGAGGCGCTGGGGTAACGCCGTGGTCCGCAGTCGCACCGGCGGCGAGTTCCAAATCGGCGCGTGGGGCATGGACCTCGCCCGGCGGCTCGTCGAGGGCCAGAAAATACCGGTCTGCGTGATCAACGGCGCGGTCGGCGGCACGCGCATCGACACCCACCTGCGCAGCCCGGCCGACCCGACCGACGTGACGACGATCTACGGCCGGCTGCTCTGGCGCGTCCAGCAGGCGAAGATGACCCACGGCGTCCGCGCGGTGTTGTGGCACCAGGGCGAGAACGACCAGGGGTCCGACGGCCCGACCGGCGGCTACGGCTACGAGACGTACCAGCAGTACTTCGTGAGCATGGCGGCCGGCTGGAAGACCGACTACCCGAACGTCCGCCACTACTACGCCTTCCAGATCTGGCCGAAGTCCTGCTCGATGGGCGTCAACGGTTCGGACAACCGCCT
>JANXTD010000523.1 GCA_025352585.1 Fimbriiglobus sp. | reverse complement strand
ATCGCCTGCTCCGAGCCGCCCGCCGGGCGGGCCCGCTGGACGATGCGGCTGCTGGCCGACCGGCTCGTCGAGCTGGAGGTGGTCGCGTCGATCGACCCGGCGACGGTCTGCCGCACGCTCCAAAAAACGACCTCAAGCCGTGGCTCAAGGTCCAGTGGGTCATCCCGCCGAAGGCGTCGGGCGCGTTCGTAGCGAACATGGAGGACGTGGTCGAGGTCTACCACCGCCCCCCGGACCCGGCCCGGCCGGTCGTGTGCGTGGACGAGGCGGGCAAGCAGCTCATCGGCGAGGTCCGCGAGCCGCTGCCGGTGCGGGCCGGCCGCCCGGCGCGGGAGGACTCGGAGTACGTGCGGCACGGCACGGCCAACCTGTTCCTGGCCTTCGAGCCGCTCGCCGGCCGGCGGCTCGTCGAGGTGACCGAGCGGCGCACGGCGACCGACTTCGCCCGGTTCCTCAAGCGCCTGCTCGACGAGTCGTACCCCGACGCCGCGAAGGTGGTGCTGGTGACCGACAACCTGAACACCCACTGCGTCGGCTCCTTGTACGAGGCGTTCGCGCCCGCGGAGGCGCGGCGGCTGGCCGACCGCATCGAGTGGCATTTCACGCCGAAGCACGGGAGCTGGCTGAACATGGCGGAGGTCGAGCTGAGCGTGCTGAGCCGGCAGTGCCTGGACCGCCGAATCCCGGACCGGGCGACGCTGGCGGTCGAGGTGGCGGCGTGGCAGACGGAGCGGAACGCGGCGGGGGCGAAGGCAGGCTGGCAGTTCACCACCGCCGACGCCCGCACCAAGCTCCGCCGTCTGTACCCCGTGCTGGTCACAGACTAGCTGCAACGGAGTACTAGAGCAGGCTTCGGGCGAGTGTAGCGGTTTTCCTAGCTATGGCTCCATCCGGCTAGCATCGGACACCGCTACACCTGCCCGTAGCCTGCTATAACAGGAATCGCCTGCGGCGGAGCCAAAAACTCGTAGCGAACCTTGGCCGCGTCCTGAAACCGACTCCCGCTCAGTCAGGTGGGTCGTCTTGGTCTTCTTTGCGACTCTGCGTCTCTGCGGCAGAATTCCGCTTCCGATGCTACTCGTTCGTCACGACCAAGATTACCGCGTTGCGGCTGTAGTCGTACCGGCTCGCCGTGACGCGGTGCGGCGGCGTGTCTGCACGGCCCTCGAAGTGCTCGCGCCAGATCGGCTCGGGGACGAACAGGTACGACGGGTGCGCCATCGCCAGGAACGCCCGCGCCTCGGCCACCGTCGAGAAGGTTTCGACGCGGCGCTCGGCGTAGAAAACGAGGCTCTGGTTGTCGGCGGCGTACTGCAGCGTGGCCAGGCGGATGTCCCGTTCGGGTTGGTACGCGCCGCTGGTCAAGACGAGCGTTTTGGGAGCCTTCCGCGCGTCCACGGGGAAGACGGCGAACGCGGCGACGAGGCCGACGACGCCGACCGCAGCAACGGCCAGGGCGGTGACGAAGGGCCAGCGCTCGTAGCGGGCCACGGCGCGGGCCATCACGGCGGCGGCGATCAGCGGGATCAGGCCGATGGGGGCGCAGTGTTCGAGGCCGGGGAAGACGCGCATCCCCTTCACGTCCAGCGGAACGACGCCTGACGCCAACAGGAAGCCGGCGACGAGACCGACGCCGGTCAGCGCGACCCCGGCGGTGGCGACGGCCATCACCCAGCGCGGCGGCGAAATCACCCGGCGGCCGTAACTGACGAGGAACCACGCGGTCAGCAGAGCCAGCGCCGGGTAGAGCGGGGCGACGTAGTTGGGCAGCTTCGTGGCGACCAGCGAGAACGGCACGAAGTACGCCGCGACCCACGCCAGCAGGAAGCGGGTCGCGCGGGCCGTTTGCGAGAGCGTGCCGTCGGCGGCGCGGCGGGTCGCCTTCGCGGCGTGGTACAGTGTCACGCCGATGACACTCGACCACGGGGCGGCGAAGACGATCACGCAGACCGCGTAGAAGTAGACCGGCCCGGCGTGGTTCTCCTGGGCCGTCGTCATGCGGTCGAGGTTCTCGTTCTTGAGGAACTTCACGAGCCACGCCCCGCGCGTCTCGGCGGCGACGAAGGCGACCCACGGCACGGTCACCAGGCCGTAGACGAAGGTGCCGGCGAGCAGCCGCCAGTCGAGGATGCGGCGGGCCTCGCGGTTCCAGGCGAAGTACGCCACGAAGGCGGCCCCCGGCACGATCAGGCCGACCGGGCCTTTCGTTAGGACCGCCAGGCCGCACGGGATCGCCGGCAGGACGAACCAGCCGCGGCCGCAGTTCTCGTGGCCGACCCAGACGCCGTAGAAGGTGGCGATGGTGAAGAAGATCAGCGGGGCGTCGGGGGTCGCGGCGTGCGACAGCATGGCGAACTGCACCGTGCTCGCCAGCGCCACCCCGGCGAGTAACCCGATCGTCTCGTCGAACATGCGCCGGCCGAGTTGGTACGTCAGCAGCACGCTGCCGATCGCCAGCAGCGCCGCCGGCAAGCGGGCCGACCACTCGGTCACCCCGAATGCGTTGTAGCTGGCGCGTTGCAGCCAGTAAAGCAGCACCGGCTTGGCGGAGCGGAGTTCCCAGTTGAAGGTCGGCACGATCCAGGTGCCGGCCTCCATCATCTCGCGGGCGCACTCGGCGTTGACTCCCTCGTCCATGTCCCAGAGCGCCGGCCCGCCCAGGTTCGGCAGCGTCAGCAAGGCCGTCAGCGCG
>JANXTD010000283.1 GCA_025352585.1 Fimbriiglobus sp. | reverse complement strand
GCTCGGCCTTCGGCAGCGACTCGTCTTCGAGGGCGAGTTGCACGCGCATGAAGTCGCCGCGGGGTTCGCCCTGCTCAGTCAGGTAGTCGGCGTAGGCGCTCCACGCCGCCACGTCGTCGAGGTTGTCGAGCAGGTGACGCTCGAACGCGGCTACGGTCTCGGTCATCGCGGTCCCCCGTTAGCGGGCCAGCAAGTCGTCGTAGAGCCGCGCGAGCCTCGCCATGCGCGTCGGAAAGCTGTAGCGCGTCTCGATCGTGCGGCGGGCGGCGCGGCGGAACAGGTCGCGCAACTCCGGGTTCGTCAGCAGCCCGGCCAGCGAGCGGTCGAGCGCGGACTGGTCGCCGGCGTCGATCAAGAAACCGTTGCGGCCGTCCTGGATCAGCCGCGGGATGCCGGCGATCCGCGTCGCCACGCACGGCACTTCGAGCGCCATCGCCTCCAATAAGACGTTCGGCAAGCCCTCGCGGAGACTGCTCAGCGCGAAAACGTCCATCGCCTCGAACGTGGCCCGCACGTCGGACTGCCAGCCGGGCAACTTCACGCGGTCGGCGACATTCAACTCGCGGGCCAGCGCTTCGAGCCGCGGCCGGTCATTCCCCTCGCCGACGACGACGAGCCGTACGTCGAGGCCGCGCGCCAGCAGGGTGGGGAGGGCGCGAATCTGGGCGTCGAATGCTTTTTCGGGCGACAGCCGGCCGACGCCGCCAATTAAGAGGCAGTCGGCCGGGTAGCCGAGGGCAACTTTGGCTTCGGCGACGGTGCGCCGCCGGCGGTACTCGTCGCCGTCGATGGCGTTCTCGATCAGCACGCAGTTCTGCGCCGGGACGCCGGCCGACAGGGCCGCCTCGAAGAGGTCTTCGCTGACGCAAATCACCTTCTCGTACTTCGGCAAGCAGAGCTTGTCGATGCGGTAGTACAGCGGCGTGCGGTCGGTCATCTCGACCCAGCCGTGCAGCGTCGTCACCAGCCGCATCGGCCACAGCCGCTTCAGCAGCAAGCCCAGGGCGTTGGTCTTGTAGTCGTGGCCGTGCCAAACCGCGACGTTCTCCTTCCGGCAGACGCGCAACAGCCGGGCGACGACGCGCCAGTCGAACGGGCCGCGGTCGGGCACGGAGATCAGCGGGGCGCGGTAGCGCTCGGCTTGACGCTCGATCTGCGCGTAACCGGGGTCGTTGGGGGGGTAGAGGTAGCCGCAAATCATGCGGTACCCCAACTCGGTGAGGAAGCGCGGCGAGTTCAGGATCGTCTTGTCCGGGCCGCCGCCGGAGCCGCTGACGACGCGGGTGTCGAAGACGACCGGCAGCGCGGTCGCGACGGCGTTCGACGCGAGGCGTTCGGCGAGCAGGGTCACGGCGTACCGGCACTTTCGACGGCGGTTCGGGTCACGAGGTCGAGCAGCGGTTCGAGGCAGCGGTCCCAGTGGTGGTGCCCCTCGACAAAGGCGCGGGCGTTGGCCCCCAACTCCCGGCGGCGGGCCGGGTCGGCGAGTAGCCCGGCGACCGCCTCGGCCCACTCCGCCGGGGCGTCGGCGCACAGCAAGTCGCGGCCGGGCACGGCGTCAAGTGCCGCGAGCGCCGGCGGGGCGGCGACAACGGCTTTCGCCATCGCCATCGCTTCGAGCACCTTGTTTTGCAGCCCGCGCGACAGCCGCATCGGCACGACGACCACCGCGGCGCGGGCGACGTAGGGCCGCACGTCCGGCACCTGGCCGACGACGACGACGCCGGGCAACTCGCCGAGCCGCACGACCTCGGCCGTCGGCTTGCGGCCGACGACGTGGAACTCGGCGTCGGGCACTTTCGCGCGCACGGCCGGCCAGACCTCGCGGGCGAAACTCACGGCCGCGTCGGTGTTCGGCAAGTAGTCGAGCGCCCCGACGAAGACGCACGCCGGTACCGTCGGGGCGTCGGGCGGCACCGCGGCGAAGTAGTCGAGATCGACACCGTTGGTGGCGACGGTCGCGGTGCCGACCCCGGCGAACGACTCGTACAGCCGGCCCTCGGCGGGGCTGACGAGCGAGATCGCCGCCGCCCAGCCGGGCAGTTCACATTCGAGCTTGCGCAGCCGGCCCGCCTCGAAGCGGTAGAGCCGACGCTTAAAGCCGCCCACGGCGTCGGCGAAGTCGAGCCACTTTTGGCTATCGACATCGACCAGATCGACGAAGCCGGGCAGGTCGCGCAGGCCGCCGCGGCGCAGGTACGGGGCCAGGCCCGACGCGGAGACGAGCGCGGCGTCGAAGCGGGCCTCGCGCAAGAAGCCGGCCACGATGTGCTCGACCGCCGGCTCGCGGAACGCCCCCTCGGTAAGACTTCGACCCACGAGGGCGGACAGCCCGGCGCGCAGCGTGCGCAAGCGCGAATTCACCGGCACGACGGCGACGCGGGCGCAGTGCTTGTGCAGCGCAGCGAGGGTCTCGGGCGGCACCGGTTCGTCGGCGAGGGCGACCAGCCAGACCTCGGCGCGGGCCGCGAGTTGCCGCAGGACGTGGTAGTTGCGGATGCGGTCCCCCTTGTCCGGGGGGAACGGCACGCGGTGCGTGAGGTACAAAACGCGGGGCCGGCGGGGGTCGGGGGCGGTCATGGCCGGGCTAGACCGCCTGGAACTGCGTGGAACTCTCGCCGGCCGGCGAAGCGGCGTGCGGCGTCAGCGTGCGGAAGAACTGCCCGACTCGCTCGCGCCGCGCCAGTAGGAACAGTCGGCGCAGCCACGGCATCGACACGCCGACCGTCTTGGCGACGGTCGCCAGGATTAGCCGCGCGTCGAGCCACAGCGACTGGTTGGCGATGTAGTACAGGTCGTAGGCGACCTTGTGCCGCACGCTCGTCAGGTCGCTGTCGGCGGCGAGTTGCAGTTGGGCGAAGCCGGTGACGCCAGGCTTCACGTCGAGGCGGCGGGCGTAGCCGGGCACCTGCTTCGCCAGCCCCTTGGCGGCGATGACTTCGGGGCGCTCCGGGCGCGGGCCGACCAGGCTCATCTCGCCGCGCAGGACGTTGAAGATCTGCGGCAACTCGTCGAGGTGCGACTTGCGGAGGAACTTGCCGAGCCGCGTGACGCGCAGGTCGCCCTTCTGCGACCACTGGATGCCGGTCGTCGCCTCGCAGTTGTGGGCCATCGAGCGCAACTTGAGGATGAGGTACGGCCGGCCGCGCAGCCCGGAGCGCGTCTGGAGGTAGAAGCCGGGGCCGGGCGAGGTGAGCCGCACCAGCGCGTAGCAGACGCCGATCACCGGCAGCGCCGGCACCGCGACCGCCAGCGCGATCAGGTAATCGACCGACGGCTTCAGGGGCGCGTACCAGCCGGCGGACGGCGGCAACTCGACGGCCGCGTCGGGCGCGAGCCAATCGACCTCCGGCCAGGTGGCGGGGTTCGGGGTCGGGGCGTCGGGGGGCGTGTTCATGGGTGTCGATTCGAGAGCGAGTCGGTCGGCGGGTCGGTCGGCGGCCTGGGGTCCGTCCCCGGCCGGGTGCAGCGTCGTCACGGTTGACCCCCGACGCCGTGGGGGGGGAGAGGATCAGGGCTGGCGAGTCGGGTCCGCAGGTCGGCCAGGAACGCGGGCAGGAAGTCGTCGAGCGGCGACCGGCTTCCGGCGGGCGGCGCGACGTGGCTGACGTAGAGCTTGTAAATGCGGGACTGCGCCGCGTAGTCGAAGCGCGGGTTCTCGGACGCCGCCCAGTCGCCGCCGGTGCCCCAGGCCCAGTGGACGCTCAGCGTCGCCGGCGGCCGCGCGGCCGTCTCGAACTGCGCGACCCAGAACGCCGACCCGGCCATCGCGCGGGGCACCGCCGGCCCGAGTTGGCGGTAGCCGGCCCCGACGTAGCAGGTCTCCGGGGTGTGCGCGCCGAGCGGCCCCGGCTCGCCGTAGAGCAGCATCACCGACACCGCCTCGCGGCTCGCGGCGCTGACGTACGTCCGGCTCAGGTGGGCCTGCGCCTCGGCAATTTGCAGGTGCTTCGGCGGGATGACGTTGGCCGTCGCGGCCCACGCGCCAAGGGTCGTCGGCAGCGCGTCGAGGCGGGCCTGCGTCGCGGCGGCGTCGGCCGACTGGCCGCGCGGCGACTTCATCACGCCCGAGAGGCCGATGCCCCCGAACACGACTGCGATCACCGCGATGGGCCAGAACCGTTGCATCCGCCGCCACCCCCACAAGACTCGATTCCGGACAAGACTTCGTTACGCCGGCAACTGCTTGACGTAGTTGTACCCGTAGGCGTGGATGTCCGGCTTGATGCCGTTGACCACCGCGCCCAGCAGCGGGATGTTCAACTGCGTCAGGCGCTCGGCG
>JANXTD010000487.1 GCA_025352585.1 Fimbriiglobus sp. | reverse complement strand
GAAGTCGCCGGCGAACAGCACGGAGAGCAACGAGAGGGTGACCGAGAGCGGCAGGAACACGGCGGCGATGCGGCCGAGCTTCTCCTGGGAAACGGCGAGTTTCTCGGCGGCCTTCTGCGTGAACACCTCGTTGATCTGGTCGCAGGTCTGATCGACCTGGACGAAAAGTTCGCGGATGCCGAGGTGGCTGTGCCACAACCGGTTCATCTCCTGGCCTTGGAGCTGGTTCGTCACGTCCGGGAAGTACGAGCGGCTGCGGAACTTCAGGAACTCCATCTGCACCTTGTTCATGTCGGCCCGGTAGCCCTCGTGGGTCGCTTCGAGGTCGGGCGGCAATTCGGCCAACTTCTTGGCGGCTGTGGACATCTCGTCGGCGAAGTACAGCAGCGCGGCCCGCTGGTAGTGCGCGATCACCCCCATCCGGTAATAGTGTTGCTGGAAGTGCGTCAAAATCAGCTTCGAGAAAAAGGACGGCTTGCGGCCTTCCGGCGCGCCCTCCCAAGCTTTGCCGACGGCAGTGAAGGCGTAACTGCAGAAGTAGTAATGCGTCAGATACTCGGACTGGCCGAATCGGTCGTAGGTGTGACCGTCGCGGCTCTTTTGAAGGAACGCGGGGTTGTACGGGTAGGGGTCGTCGCCCGCCGAATCGACGAAGGTCAGGCGGTCGCGGTCGCCCTGGCCGATCTCGGCAGGGTTATCGACCGCAAGGTACGACATGCACTGCATCCGCTCGTCCATGACTTGCTGGTAGTAAAGCCCGCCCGCGGCCGGGGACTTCGTGTCGGGGAGCCGCTGGAACGGCTTGACCTGATCGCCAAACCAACACTGCCAGTGGGAGAAGACCGGCGGCTCGGCCCCGACGCGGGTGAACCTGTCGAACTCCGCCTTCGGCGATTCGAGGGACTGCCCCTTGGCGACCGCCAACGTGTCCCACGCGACCGCCTTCGGGCAAAGCCCGGCCCCCGTGGCGTCGGGGCCACGACCTCCCCACCAGAACGGGGGGTGGACCCGGCGGAACTGGTCCCGGAAGTCGTGAATCACGTCCAACGTCAAGGGCACGTAACTGCCGTCCGCGGCTCGGTTACTAACCTCCAAACAGAACAGCGCGATGTTCGGCTTACAGAGGTACAGTTCGGCCCGGTGAACCGTTAGGTCCAACTCGGGCGAGTTCCCGTCGCGCTTCACAGTCACCTTCACCCGCCCGACATCGGTTCGCTTGAACCGCCGGCAGGGCCGCTTGTCGCGGGCGTGCAGTCCGTCGGCGTACAAGAAATCGCGGGCGAACGGCTGGTAATAAACGATCTCCTCGTACTCCACGTCGCTCGGGGCCGAGGTGCCGTCTTCCCCGATCACGTCCTGCCAGGCCGTCGGCAGTGCGGCCACCCACCGCGTGATCACACCGGGGCCTTCGCCTCGGATGATCAGCGGCCAGATCAAGATGTGGTGAAATTTGTCAACAGTCACTTCAGTAGCAGGCTTCGTCACGATGGCCGTCTCCAGTCGGGGGAGGATTTCGGACTCGGGGAGGGGTCGGGCGGTCCCCCAGAAGCCGCGCGTGGGGAGTTCGCCGCCGTGCCAGCCGTCAGGGTACGACTCACGCAGCGCGTCGATGCACCGGCCGGTGCCGAAGAAGGCCGTCTGGCCGGGGCAGAACACGACGAGGTTGCGATAGCCCGGCCCGCCGAGGCCGGCGTCGAGAACGTCCGTCACCGTGGCCGTGCGGGCGTGGGGCAACCGGACGACGGTCAACCGGCCGGCGCACCGGGTCTCGGCGCGGCAGGCCGCGGCCCGCCCTTCCGCTTCCTCGGACGCGGTGACGCCCTGCGCCTGCCGGTCGCGGGCACGGATCGCGGCGATCTCTTCACGGGTCGCCCCGGCCGCTTGCATCGCCCGGACGTGGCCGCGGTCGTTGGCGGCGACGAGCGTCAAGTCCCGCGTCCACCGGTCCGACGCGAACCCCAACAGGGCGAACACCTGCTCGACGGACGTCGGCCGGTCGGCCCCGGCGAGTGCGCCGTGGTGATCGACCCAGGTGACGTGCTCGCGCGGCAGGTCCGCCGGCAAGTCGTCCGGCAGTTCGACGACGATCACCGCGCGGCCGCGGTCGAGTGCCGCGCGGATATCCGCCGCGTAGGCCGAGGCGGTCGCCCCCCACGGCAGTTGGCGGTCGTGGACTTCGAGGTCGTCCCGGCCGGCGACGAGTTTGGCAATCTCGACCATTTCGAGGTCGCGCCCGCCGAGAAAGATCGCCCACGGCTTCATCGCAATCCCCGCCGCACGGTTTCCGAACCTGAACCATCGCCGCCCGAAGAGACTTGATACTCGCCGAACCGTCGCCAGACTATTCACCAGCTCACCGGGCCGCCGCCGTCGCCTCGGGAGCCTGGCCGTGCCCAACACCCGACCTGAACTGGCGGCCGTCGCAGGTCCGTTTGCGGACGGAGACCGACGGGTCCGGCAGTTGGAGCGCGGCGAGCGCCGTGCCGCGGTTCGACGGCGGCGACGCCCTCGCGGTTGAAGCGGGCGGCGAGTTGCGACACGGCGTCGCCGCGGCAAAATTGCATTCGAGGCCGGTCACACGCGCTTCTTGGGGCCGCGGATCGCCTCGGCCGTCGTCGGGTCGTCGGGCCAACTGTGCTTCGGGTAGCGGTTGCGCAGTTCCTTGCGCACCTGCGCGTACCCGACGGCCCAGAAGCTCGCCAGGTCGTCCGTCACCTGCTGCGGCCGGTAGTTCGGCGCGAGCAGGTGCAACAGCACTTTGACACGCCCGCCGGCGACGCGCGGCGTCTCGGCGAGGCCGAACAGTTCCTGGAGGCGCACCGCCAGCACCGGCGGCTTGCCCTCGGCGTACGTCAGCGCGACGCGGCTGCCGGTCGGCACCTCGAGCGCGTCGGGGGCCTCGCGGTCGAGACTCTGCTGCTGCTGGTACGTCAACGCGCCGCGTAGCAGGTCGAGCCAGTTCGCCTGCTTTAACTCCGCGAGCGACCGCCGGCCGCGGCACAGCGTCGGCAAGTGGTCGCGCAAGTCGCCGTCGTCGAAGGTCGGCAGGCCGAGGTCGGGCCGCCAGACGGCGAGGCAGCGCA
>JANXTD010000468.1 GCA_025352585.1 Fimbriiglobus sp. | reverse complement strand
GAAGTCGCGGTAGGTCTTGGTGAGGTTCCGCGTTTCGACGATGACGTCCAGGGCCATGCCCATTCTCCAGAGGCAACCACGACCAGCGATACCGGCACTACGCCGTTCGCGCGGCGGCGGTTCGCGCCCACCGGGCGGGGCGTTCGGCTTGCCGGGGGTGGGGGCGGCTGATACCTTGCCTGCACCTGCCCAACCCGGAGCTTCCGATGATCGAGCGCCAAACCGAGCTGAAACGCCGCTACCACCGCAAGAACAAGATGGCGAAGCTCAAGGCCAAGCTGACCACCGGCGGCGCGACCGGCGACGCCCGCGCCGCGATCCTCGCCCGCATCAAGAAGCTCAGCCCGACCTGGACCGAGGCGAGCCTGCAACCGGTCGCGGCCGTGGCCCCCGGCGAAAAAGCGGAGAAGGCCGAGAAGGCGGAGCGCCCCGAGCCGAAGCGCAAGGCCGCCCCCAAGCCGAAGCCCGAGAAGAAGTAGGGCGTCAGACCGCCGCCGCGACTACTGCGGCGACCGGCACCGACCTGACCTCCGGCAGTGGCGGGTACGCGAGGACCGTCGCCCGGATTTGCTCCGCGTAGGCGTAAATCCCGTCCACCGACTCGAGCGCGACCTTGTCGCCTTCCTTCTTGTCGTGGAACAGCATCAGCGCGAGCCGCTTGGGGTTGTTGAACATCAGCCGGCAAATCGGCCGGCGATTGTTGTCGTCGAGCAGGATCGCGCAGTAACTCTGCGCGTCGCGCAGGCCGATGCGGTGCGGGCCGACGACGCCGCGCAAGATCGCCCGCACGATGTGGAAGCCCTCGACCTCCTCGGCGGTCGTGACGACCGCCCCGTCGCCCTCGACCTCCGCCGCCACTTCGACGGCAGGCGTCTCGGTCTTCATGGCCCCCTTGAGCCGGTCGTTGATGCGCTCGCTCAACATCTGCTCGAAGGCCCGCTTCGTGATCGCGGTGAACTGCTCGATGACTGGCTGAGTAAACTTGCGGGTGCCAACCAGGTCTGCCGCGAGCAACCGGACGAACTTCTCATCGGGGTCAGCCATCCAGTCCGCGAGCCGGGTCTGAATCGCCGTCGTGAACTTCAAGTCGTTGGCGGTGTTCAGGATCGCGTCGAGGTCGAACGCCGACTTGGCGAATTTCTTCAACTCCTCGACATCGCGTTCCTTGAAGTCCAAAATGTTGAACTCGAAGAACGGCGTCTCGTCCATCTTGTTGGGCGACTCAAGGTCGGTGAAGAACTTGTAGACCAGCCCGTTGGTCAGCACGCCGAAGCGTGCGGCGGTGACGTGGAAGTAGCGGAATAGTTGGCTGGCGTGGTTGATACTGAGGTCGGCCCCCGACTTCTTGCACTCGAAGAGCATGATCGGCTTGCCGTCCTGGAGCACGGCGTAATCGACCTTCTCGCCCTTCTTGGTGCCGACATCGGCGACGAGTTCCGGCGTCACTTCGAGGGGGTCGAAGACGTTGTAGCCGAGGATTTGGATGAACGGCATGACCATTGCATTCTTGGTCGCCTCCTCCGTCTTGATGATGTCCTTGGTCGCGGCGATGCGCGTCGAGAGGCTGCGGAGTTGGTCGATGAAGTCCATGCGTCGGCTCCGGGTGTGCGGCGAGCGAAGACCGGAGTGAGGTTACGCCGGTACAATCTAACGGCCTAGCGTAGCCACGCACGACGCGAACTGCAATCGTCGACTGCAAGTTTCCCGGCGAGCCGTCGCGCCGTTGTAGCGGACCGCCGGCACGACACCCTCACCTGGTGGCCAATGAACTCGGGAATTCTCGCCGTCGGGCCGGGGGACTGGCTCCTCGACACCGACCGCGTCCGGTCGTCCGCCCTGATCCTGCTCACGCTCGTCGCCGTGGGGCTGATCGCCGGCGTGCTGTTCCGAGTCGGCGTCATCGGCGGGGTGCTGGGGGCCGTCGGCGTCGTCGTCCGCGGCGGCGTCCGCGCCGGCTTCCGCCTCTGGGAGCGGCTGCTGGCCTGGGCCTCGTGGCCGCTGTTCCTGTCGCTCCAAGTCGCGCTGCTCGCCGCGGGCATCTTCGCCGCCGTGGGCACGCCCTGGGTCGCCGCGGCGTGCGCGCTCGGCCCCCTGGCGATGGGGCTGGCCGCCTGCCTGGCGTACATGTTCATCGACGTGGAGCGCTACGAAGTCGCCCGCGGCTACAAGGCCCTGCACGACCCCCTTAAGGGCCAGCGGCTCGCCACCGAACTCGCCCGCTACGGCCAGCAGGTCGGCGTCCCGCTGCTCGCGTCGGCCGCCGTCGGCATGGTCGGCGGCTTCGCGCTGCTGAACTTCGCCCTCTTCAACCGCTTCGGGGCCGCCTGGTACACGCCGCCGGGGGCCGACGCGGTCTACCTCGACTTCGTCGCGTCGGCCCTGGTGAACCTGCTGAGCCTGACCAGCGTGGTGAGCCTGATCGACGCCAGGCACCTCGCTCACGTCGAGGCGTCGAAGCCGGTCGCCGCGCCCGCCGTCGCGGTCCTGGCGGCGTTCAAGTCGTTCTTCACGCTCGTGCTGTTGCAGCAGATTTTCGCCTCGGTGCGCAACGGCCGGCTGCTGGTCGAGACGATCGTCGATTTCTGGAGCCCCCACGAGCCGATCCACGAGCGAGCCCGCGCCGCGTTGCCGCAGTACGGGGCGGTGGCGCTCGGCCCGCTGCTGGCGTCGCTGCGCTCGGCGGAGTCGCTGACGCGCGAGCAGCGCGAGCAGTTGCCGCGCGTCCTCGCCACGATCGGGCCGGCGGCGGTGCCGGACCTGATGGCGCACCTCGGCGACCCCAACGAGCACGTCCGCTCGGTGGCCGCCTCGACCCTCGGCCGGCTGCGGGCGGCGCGGGCGCTACCCCAACTCGTGCAACTCACTGGCGACCCGAGTGACCTCGTGCGGCTGAGCCTCGCCGAAGCCCTCGGCGAATTCCGCGGCCCCCCGCCGCGCCCGGCGGGGCCGGACCGGCGCGGCGTCTGGCGTCGGCTGCGGCGGCGCGCGAAGGTCGCCCCGCCGGCCGACTCGGCGTCGGTCGCCGTCCCCGCGCTGCGAGCGGGCCTGGCCGACGCCTCCGCCGCCGTCCGGGCGCAGGCCGCGGAGTCGCTGGGGCACCTGGCGGTCGCGGCCTCAGTCGCGGTCGCCGACCTGATCGCGCTGCTGCTCGACCCCGACGAGACGGTGCGCGGCCGCGCCGCCGTGGCCCTGGGCCAGGTCGGGGCCGCCGACCCGCTGACCGTGCCGGCGCTGGCGGGGCTGCTCGAAGACCCGAGTGTCGCGATTCGCTCGGCGGCCGCCGAGGCGTTGGGGGCGCTCAAGGGCACGGCGGCGGCGGCGGTCCCCGCGCTCGTGCCGCTGTTGCAGGACCGCGACGAGGGGGTGCGCAAGGCCGCCGCGGACGCCGTCGGCCGCATCGGCGTGCTGCCCGAACTTGCCGCCGGAATCCTGACCGAAGGCCTGTCGAGCACCGACAACGCCGTGCGGGCGCGCACCGCCGAGTCGCTCGGGGACATCGGCGGCGCGGCGGTCGAGGTCGCGGCGGCCCTGGCCGACGCCGCGGGTGACGACAACGACCGCGTGCGGGCCAAGGCCGTCGAGGCGCTCGGCAAGATCGGCGAAGCCGCAGCCGAGGTCGCCGTGCCGCGGCTGGTGCGGGCGCTGCGCGACCCCGACAACTGGGTGAGTGCGCTCGCGGCCGAGGCGCTCGGCGAGATGGGCGCGGGGGCCGACGAGGCGATCCCGGCGCTGGTGCGGTCGCTGAAGCACGTCAACCCGACGGTGCGGGCCAACGCCGCCGAGGCCCTGGGCAAGCTCGGCCCGGCGGCGGCGGCGGCGGCCCCCGCACTCGGGCGGGCGGCGCGCGACGAGGACGGCGGCGTCCGGCTGCGCGCCGTGCGCGCCCTCGGCGCGGTCGGCGAGCCGACGCCGGAGTCGGTCGCGGCCGTGCGGGCCGCACTCGCCGACCCCGACCCGCAAGCCCGCGCCGCCGCGGCCGAGGCGTTCGGCGCGTGGGGCGAGGCCGACGACGAGACGCGCGCCGACCTGCTGGCACTCCTCGACGACGCCAACGACGAGGTGAAGGCCCGCGCCGCCCGCGTGCTGCCGAAGCTCGCCGGGGCGACGCCGGCGGTCGTGGCCGGTCTCACGAAGCGGCTCGCCGAGGACGACAGCGACTGGGTGCGAGTCGAGGCGGCCCGCGCCCTGGGTCAACTCGGCGCGGCCGCCGCCCCGGCCGGCGAGGCGCTGATTCGCGCGGCCCAGACGGGCGAAGTGGGCCTGCGTGAGGAGGCGATGCGGGCGCTCGCGCTGGCCCAGCCGCCGGGGGCCGCGGAGGCGTTCACGTCCGGGTTGCGCGACGCCGAGGCCGCGGTGCGGATGCTGGCGTCGGCGGGGTGGCGGCGGGTCGATGCGGTGCCCGAGGACGCCGTGCCGGCGCTGGTCGAGGCGCTGCAAGACCCCGAGGCGCGGGTGCGGGCCAACGCCGCCTACGCGATCGGCCGGCTGGACCCGGTCCCGGCGGAGGCCGTCCCGCTGCTGGCCGACTGCGCCTCGCACCCCGACGCCGGCCTGCGGCTGAACGCGGCGCTCGCGCTGCAAGCCGTGCCCGGTCGGGAAGCGGCCGACGCCCTGCGCGGCTTGCTCGACGACCCCAGTGTGCGGCTCCGGCTGCTGGCCGCGCGGCGTGTCCTGGCCGACGACGCGACCGACGCCGAGGCCGCCGCCGCCGTGGCCGACGCCCTCGCGGTGAGCGCGGCGGCGGTGCGAAAGTCGGCCGCCGAGGTGGCGACCGGCCCCGCGGCCGGCGCGATCCTCGACGCCCTGCGCGTGCGCTTAGAGCGCGAGGCCGACCCCGACATTCGCGCCCTCGTCGCCGAGGCGATCGAGTCGCTGAAGACGCAAGCGGCGACCGACGCCGCGCTACCGGCGGTCGTCGCGGAGCCGGCGGCGTGAAGAGATTCCGTGGCTCCGCCGCAGGCGACTCTGGTTAGCCCGACGCGCGAGCGAGGGTCGAAGCGGGCGGGGACGAGGTTTGGGGCCGGTGACAGTGCAGCCGTTGACAACACACACCATCACTGCCCGCTTCGACC
>JANXTD010000465.1 GCA_025352585.1 Fimbriiglobus sp. | reverse complement strand
AGCGCCCGGAGTCTTCGGACGGGCCACGGATTCAGTCCTCGAGCAGCTTGGCGAAGTCGAGTTGGTAGCAGGTCGTGTTGGCGTTGCCGGTGAAGAGTTGCGCGCCGTCGGGGCTGAAGCTCAGCGACTGCACCGCCACGTCCACCTCGCGGATCGTCAGCAGCCGGCCGCTCAGCACGTCCCAGATGCGCACCGACTGGTCGTCGCCGGCCGAGACGAGGTAACTGCCGTCGGGGCTGAAGGCGACCGCGTTGACCTTGTCGCCGTGGCCCTCGAGCGTGAACGCCAACTCGTTGAGGGTCAGGTCCCACAGGTAGACGTTGTCGGTCAGCCCGGCCCCGGCGACGTAGCGGCCGCTCGGGTCCACGGCCACCGCGTAGACGCCGTGGTCGAAGGTCACCGTCTTGAGCTTGGTCGCCAAGTCCCAGACGCAGACCGCCCCGTCGCGCTCGCCGGTCGAGAGGTAGTCGATGCCGCCGACGACGACGCGCTGGCCGTCGGGGTGGAACGCGACCCCCTCGAGCGTGCAGCCGTCGGCCGCCTCGATCAGGATGAGCAGGGCCTCCGCGGCGTGGGTCGTCCAGAGCCACACCAGGCCGTCGGCCGGGCTGGTGTGCGCGACCAAGTCGGCCTGCGGGTGGACGGCCACGGAGCCGATCGGCGGCTTGGTCGCCTCCAGCAGCCGCGGCGTCGGGTTCGGCTGCGTCAGGTCGTACAGCCGCGTGACGTAGTCGGTGCCGCCGACCGCTAGGCGGGTGCCGTCGGGGGTCGCGGCGACGGAGTACGCTGCCACCGGCTCGCCGAGGCTCACGGCGTCGCCGGTTTCGACATCCCAGAGTCGGAACGTCGGGCCGCCGGTGCTGCCGAGCATCGGCCGGCCGTTGAGGGTGAACGCCGCGATGTCGTGCTTGCCCTTGGGGTTCGGCCCGGCGAGCAGTCTGCCCGATTCGGCGTCCCAGATGTGGACGACGCGGTCCATCCCCGCCGACGCCAGCTTCGTGCCGTCGGGGCTGTAGGCCAGGGAGCGAATCTCATCGACGTGGCCGCGCAGGATCTGGCCGACCTTGCCGGTCGTCGCGTCGGCCCACAAGTAAATGTCGTGGTCCGAGTCGGCGGTCGCCAAACGGCGGGCGTCGGTCGGGTGGAACGCGGCGCACGTCACTTGTTCCGCGTGCGAGTTCAACAAGATCACAGGGTCGGGGTCGCCGAGCCGCCAGACGCGGGCCGAGGTGTCCCACCCGGCCGACACTAACAGTGAGTTGTCGCGCGACCACGACAGGGCCGGCACGCGGTCGGTGTGGCTCTTCAACTCGTGGAGTTTCTTCAGCGTCTGCAAGTCCCAGACGGCGACGGCGCACTCCTCCCCGGCCGTGGCGAGGTGTTTGCCGTTGGGCGACACACTCAGCGCCGACACCGCTTGCGGGTGGGCGGCAAGCGTCCCGAGCGCTGCACCGGTCGCGGCGTCCCAGACGGTGACGCTGCCGTCGTCGTGGCCGGCGACCAGCCGCGCGTCGTCGGGGGTGAAGCCCAGCGCGGTCACCCAGGTCGGCGTCGGGATGCGCAGCGACAGCGTGCCGGTGGCGGTGTCCCAGAGGATCAGGTCGTCCTTGCCGCTGGCGAGCTTGGTGCCGTCGGCGGCGAACTGCCAGATCGTTTCGAGGTCGCTCAGGAAGGCCCGCCGCAGCACCGCGCCGGTGGCCGACCAGTGGTTCAGCACACCCACTTCGTCCACCGACCAGAGTGTGCCGTCGGCGGCGTAGGCGATCGCGGCGATGTCGCCTTCGGTGTGGAAGCGCGGCTCGCCGAAGGTCCGCGTCGCGGGGGCCGGCAGTGCCAGGTCGTCGGGCAGTTGGTCCGGGTCGGGGAGCGTCATGGCGGGTACCGGGACGGAAGGGGCACTTGGGCGCGTAGCTTAGGACACGGTTCCGACCGGCGTGGCAAAAATCAACCGAACGGCGGAAAATGTTGCCGAAAGGACGCAAAATACCGCCCAACCCCGGCCAAACTTGTGCCGCGACGCGAGAACTCGGCTGACATTCGGGCAAATACGCACAGACTGTTGGCGTTGCGACCGGCGAAAGGTTACACCAGAGGCACCGACGTTTCGACGCCCCGGAGTCCGCGCATGTCCTCCACCCGCCCCTTCGACACCGCCGACGCCGACCAGACTCGCGACCACCAGCCGGCCCCCACGCAAACACTCGCGCAGGCGTCCGCCCCGCCGGGGTACACGATCGTCGGCGAGTTGGGCCGCGGCGGCATGGGGGTCGTCTACGACGCCGTGCAGACGAGCCTGAACCGGCCGTGCGCCTTGAAGATGGTCCTCGGCAGCGGCCACGCCGGGTCGGTGGCGTTGATCCGCTTCCTCGCGGAGGCCGAGGCGGTCGCGGCGATCGACCACCCGCACGTCGTCCGCGTCTTCGAGTTCGGCAACCACGGCGGGCAGCCGTTCCTGGCGATGGAGAAGCTCGACGGCGGCAGCCTCGCCGAGCGCCTGAAGGCCGGCGGCCCCCTCCCCGTCGCGGCGGCGGTCGCGCTGCTGGAGCAAATCGCCGCGGGGGTACAGGCCGGCCACGACCTCGGCATCGTCCACCGCGACCTCAAGCCGGCGAACATCCTGCTCGCCGCCGACGGCACGCCGAAGGTGACCGACTTCGGCCTGGCGAAGCGTGACGGCGGCAGCGACCTGACGAGTACGCACGCCATGATGGGCACCCCCGACTACATGTCGCCGGAGCAGGCGAAGGGCCAGACGAAGTTCGTCGGCCCGACCGCGGACGTGTATTCGTTGGGCGCGATGCTGTTCGCGACCCTCGCCGGCCGCCCGCCGTTCAAAGCCGAGATGCTGCACGAGTTGCGTCTGAAGGTGATCCACGCCGAAGCCCCGAGCCTGTCGAAGTCGGTGGCCGGGTTGCCGCGCGACCTGGCGGTGATCGCCGCGAAGTGCCTGGCGAAGAACCCCGCCGAGCGCTACGCCAACGCCGCCGCCTTCGCCGACGACCTACGCCGCTGGCGCACCGGCGACACGATCGTCGCCCGCGCCGCCGGCAGCCGGGAGCGGGCGTGGAAGTCGGTGAAGCGCAACCGAGCGTTGGTGACGGCCGTGGGCGTGGTGGCGCTGGCGTTGTGCATGGGCCTCGTGGGCACGAGCGTGGCCGCCGTGCGGGCGCTCGCCGAGGCGGAGCGTGCCGACGGCGAGGCGGCGAAGGCGGTCGCGGCCGCGGAGCGGGCGGACGGGGAGGCGGCGAAGGCAAATGACGAGAAGTCGAAGGCGCAAGCGGAGACGCTTCGGGCTGAGAAGCAACTCGATCGGGCGGAGCGGATCAAATATGCCTC
>JANXTD010000447.1 GCA_025352585.1 Fimbriiglobus sp. | reverse complement strand
GAAGTCGGCCGGGCGGAAGCCGCGGCTCGGGCTGAACGCCCCGTCGCCGCCACGCATCCCCGACGCCTTGTTCGTCAGCACGCCCCAGGTGCCCAGATTCACGGCGTAGTTGATCATCCAGTGCTTGTTGCCGTAGACCGGGTCGGTGCCGCTGCCGCGGTCGTTGACCTCCGCGGGGCAAGCGAAGGTCGCCACCCGCTTCGACGCCACGCCGATTTGCGTGTTGTAGCTCACCGACAGGTCGATGCCGCGGAACAGGTTCTCCTGCTCGATGTACGGCAGGATGCGGGCCTGCGCCGACCAGGCCGAAGTCGCCGTGACCGTCGCGCCGTTGTAAAAGTACGTCGCGTTCGGCGGCAGGCCGTCGTTGACGTCCATGTAGCCGTGCATCGCCAGGCCGAGTTGCTTCATGTTGTTCGCGCACTTGATGCGAGCCGCCGCCCCACGCACCTTCTGCACGGCGGGGAGTAGCAGGCCGATCAGCACGGCGATGATCGCGATGACGACCAGCAGTTCGATGAGCGTAAAGGCGCGACGGGGCGAACGGCTCATGGCCGACCTCCGAGGGTTTCGATGGTGAACCGGAAGCGTCAACGACCGGTGGTTATGGCGAGCAACGGGGCTGTTGAGACGCAGTCGCAACAATACAGTAACCAAGATAAGCCACGCCGAAACGCTGTCAAGATCGCGCCGCCAGAAAAGTGAACTCCGTCGATACTCTTTCGGGGCGGCTCAGTCGGCGGTCATGTGGAAATGGTGCAGGAAGCGGTGGTACAGCGGCGTCAGGATGACCGCGACCATCGTCAGGAAGGCGATGCCGCTGTACAGGGCGTAGAAGGTGGCGAACAGCTTGCCCTCGGTCGTCTCCATCTTGTCCACCGGCCCCATGCCGGTCAGGATCATCGCGGCGTTCAGCAGGCCGTCCACCCAGCCGACGTTGCCGAGGTAGTGGTAGCCGAGGGTGCCGAGGGTCAGCGAAAACGTCACGATGGCGGCGGCAACAAGCACGTTGCCCCAGAGCCGCGATAGGAAGACGCCGAACGGCAAAAGCCGGTCGGTGCGGCGCTCGAACTTGTGGAAGCCGATCATCGGGCGACCCTTCGGGGGTTCATGGGGGCGGGGACGCGGCTATCCTAGCGGAATGCCCGAGTCTCGCCGCGTGCCCTGGTGGCTAGTGCCGAACCTCGTCGCCCTCGACGCGCCGCTGGTCGCCGCGGCCTGGCAGCGCTTCCTGGCGGCGCGCTTCGCCGCGGAGTTGCCGGTCGCGGCGACGGTCGCGCTGGCGGCCGCCGTCTGGTGCGTCTACCTGGCCGACCGCCGGCTCGACGCGCGGCGCGGCGCGCTCGACGCCGAGCGGCACCGCGTCGCCGCCCGCCACCCGCGCGGCTACGCCCTGGCGGCCGCCTGCGCCGGGGCGGTCGCGTTGTCGGCCGCGACGCAACTGCCGGCCGCGTACTGGCTGCACGGCCTGGCGGTCGGCTTGGGCGTCGCCGGCTACCTCGCGGCGGTCCACGCCGCGGGCGGGTCGGCGCTGGCGGGGGGCGCGAAGGAACTGCTCGTCGGCGTCGGCTTCGCCGCGGGGGTCGTCGTGCCGCTGGGCGTCGAGGGCGTGCCGGCGGCGGCGTGGCTGCCGAGTGTGGCCGCGTTCGCCGGGCTGTGCTGGCTGAACTGCCGGCTCATCGACCGCTGGGAGTCGCCCGGTCGCCGCCCGCCGGGCCTCGACGGCGCGCTCGGCGTCGCCCTGCTGCTCGCCGCGTCGGTACTGCCGGTCGCCGTCGGCCTGGCGATTGCCGCGAGTGTCGTCGGCTTGTTGGCCGTCCACCTTTTGTGTCCACGACGCCCCCGAGTCGCGCGGGTGTTGGCCGACGCCGCCTTGCTGACACCACTATTCTGTTGGGCCGTGCCGTGACTGCGCCCCGCTTCGACCGGCTCGCCCCGCTCTACGCCACCCTGGAGGCGGTGAGCTTCGGCGGGCGGTTGCAGTGGTGCCGCACGGCGCTGCTGGCGGACGTGGCCGACGCGCGGCGGGTGTTGATTCTGGGCGAAGGGGACGGCCGCTTCCTCGCCGCGTTCCTGGCCGCCAACCCCGCCGCGACGGTCGAGGTGATCGACGGCAGCCCGGCGATGGTCGCGCTCGCCCGCCGGCGGGCCGGGGCCGCCGCCGACCGGGTGACCTGGCGCGTCGCCGACGCGCGGCACTTCGACCCGCCCGGCCCGCCCTACGACCTGATCGTGACGAACTTCTTCCTCGACTGCTTCGAGGCCGGCGAACTCGCGGCACTCGTGGCCAAACTCGCCGCGCGGCTCGCGTTGGGCGGCCGCTGGGTCGTCGGCGACTTCCGCGTCCCCGCCGGCCGCTGGCGGGGGCTGGCGGCGCGGCTGGCGCTGGCCGGGATGTACGCCTTCTTCCGGCTCACGACGCGGCTGCCGGCCGGCCGGCTGGTGGACCCGAACCCCGCGCTCGCCGCGGCCGGCTTGACGCTGGTGCACGAGCGCCGTCGCCTCGGCGGATTCCTGGCGGCGAGCCTGTGGCAAGGGTAGTGTGACCCGGACTATGAGGATACTTGCGTCAGAATTTGTGCTGGGATTGGCAGGCCGCGACGTTACACTGGAGCAGTTAACCCCTCGCCCCGCCCCCGCGAGTCGATATGGACACCGCGAACCAACTGCAACAGCTCCTCGAGTCGCTGCGTGACGGCCGGGCCGACGCGCGGCGCGCCGCCCAGCTCGCGCCGGGGTGGTCGCCGTCGCGGCACCCGTCGTTCCTCGATTACCTGGCGTCGTGCGGGGCGCTGCGGGCGGCCTCCGCGGAGGACCAGGCGACGGCGACGGTCGTCCGGCCGGCGGCGTCGCCACGCAACGCCACCACCCAAGTCGTGCCGACCTGGGATGGGGGGGCCGCGCCGCCGACGACGGTATCGCACCCGGCCGGCGGCCCCGGCGCGGCGCAGGTGTCCGGGCCGGCGGTCGGGTCGGGCCGGCGCTACGAACCGATCCGCCTGCACAAGTCGGGCGGGCTGGGGCAGGTCTGGCTGGCCCGCGACACGGTCCTGGGCCGCGACGTGGCGCTGAAGGTCGTCCGCCCCGACCGGGCCGGGCGGGCCGACCTGGTCGCGCGCTTCCTGCTCGAGGCGCGCGTCACCGGCCGGCTCGAGCACCCCGGCATCGTGCCGCTGTACGACCTCGTGGAGTCCCGCGACGCCGCGGGCGGGGCCCCCTGCTACGTCATGCGCTACGTCAGCGGCGGCACGCTCGCCGACGCGGTCGAGACTTACCACGAGCGGCACGCCGCCGGCGAGGCGACGGCGCTGGACTTCCGGGGCCTCATCGACGCGCTGGTGGCGGTCTGCCGGGCGGTCGCCTTCGCGCACTCGCGCGGCGTGCTGCACCGGGACTTGAAGGGGCAGAACGTCGTCCTGGGCGAGTTCGGCGAGGTCTTCCTGCTCGACTTCGGGCTGACGAAGCTGACCGGCCGGTCCGGCGACCCGGCCGCGCTCCCGCCCGACGGGGCCGGCGACGAGACGGCCGTCGGCACGATCTCCGGGACGCCGGCGTACATGGCCCCCGAGGTCGCGGCGGGGGGCGACGCGTCGGAGGCGTCCGACGTGTACGGCCTGGGCGCGATGCTCTACGCGGCCCTGACCGGCAAGGCCCCGGCCGAGGGGGCGACGCCGCGGGACGTGCTGCGCAAGGTCTGCTCCGCCGACCCGCCCCCGCCCCGCGCGGTCAACCCCGCCGCGTCGCGCGCCCTCGCCGCGGTCTGCCGCACGGCGATGGCGCGCGACCCCCGAAACCGCTACGCCGGCGCGGCCGAGTTGGCGACCGACCTTCAGCGCTGGCTGGCCGACGAGCCGGTCGCCGCGCGCCGCGAGCCGCTGCCCGACCGCGTGGCCCGCTGGGCGCGGCGGCACCGCCCCGCCGCCGTCGCGGCGGCCGCCGCGGTCGGGGCCGTCGCGGCGGTCCTGGCCGCGAGTACGGCGCTGCTGTGGTCCGAGCAGCGGGCCACCGAGGCGCAGCGACTGGAGGCGGTGGAGCAGCGCGACCGGGCCGAGGCCAGCCTGGACGCGGCGCACCGGCTGACGACGCGACTGGTGGCCGTGTCGGAGCGGGTGCTGCCGCCGCTAAGCGACTCCGAGCCGGCCCGCCTCGAACTGACGCGGGCGGCGGCCGACGCCTTCGGGCTGTTCGCCGTGCAACGCCCCGACTCGCTCGAATTCCGCCTGTGGAGCGCCCAACTGCGGCGCTACGAGGCCAACATGCTGCGGTTCATGGGCGACGCGCTGGCGGCCGAGGCGTCGTACGGCGTCGCCCTGACGGCGCTGCGCGGCGAGCCCGCCGGCGCGCTGCGGCTGGCCGAGACGTTGCGCGACTCCGCCGGCCTGCTCCAGCTCATGGGGCGGCTGCGCGAAGCCCGCGCGGCGCTGGCCGAGGCGCAGGGCCTCCTGGACCGGCTCCGCGCCGCCGACTCCGAGCGGGTCGAGTTCCGCCGCGTCGAGGCCTTCGTCCGCCACGACGTGGCCGCCGCCGAGTGCGCGGCCGGCCGCCCCGCCGCCGCCGCCGACTCCGCCGGCCAATCCGCGGCGCTGCTGCGGGCGCTGGTCGCCCGGCCGGGGGCCGCGCGGAGCCCCTACAACGAGGTGATGCTGGCCTCCGCCTTGACCTACCGGGCCGCCGCTGAGCGTGCCCGCGGCGACTGCGGCGCGGCGCGGTCGGCCCTGGCCGAGGCCGCGGCGGTGGTCGACCCGCTGGTCGGCGCGCCGGTCCCCGGCTTGGTCCGCGACGACGCGACGTACGTGCAGGCCGCCGCGGTGTTCGAGGGCGGTCTCCTCGCGGAGTCGGCGGGGGGCGGCGCGGGGCGGGCGGCGGCCGAGGCGGCGCTGACCCTGGCCGCCGGCCGCTTCGCCGACCTGGCCGCGCGCCGCCCGCACGCCCCGAACTACCGCGCCCAACTCGCCAAGGTTCTGGCGGCGCGGGGCCGGCTGCGCCACGCGGGGGGCGACCCGGCCGGGGCCGCCGACCTCGACGCGGCCCGCGCCCACTTCGAGGCGCTCGCGGCCGCGCACCTCGCGGTCCCCGATTACCGGGCCGAACTCGGCCGCGCCTGCCTGGGCCTGAGCCTCGCCTCCGCCCCCGACGCCGCCCCCCGCTGGCGCGAGCAGGGCGTCGCCTGCCTGCGGGCCGCCCTGGCGGCCTGCCCCGACGGGGGAGACATCCGGGCCAGCCTCGACGCCGCGCTCACCCCCTGACCCGCCGGTCGCGGGCTTAGAAGTAGATGAAATCGATGTCGAAGTTCGCGGCGACGAACACCACGTCGTTCTCGTCCGTCGTCGACAGCACCATGAACGACGACGACAACGCCGCGGCATTCGCGGCTTTCGCGGCCGCCACTTTCAGGAAGGTGTCGAGGTTCGTCAGGCCGACCCACAGGCCGCCGTCGGCCTGGCCGGTCCGGTTCACCGTCCAGGTGCTGCCGTCCGAACCCGAGACGGTCGCCGACTTTACCCGGCAGATCCCGCCGATCGGCACCAGGATTTCTTGCTCCCCGCCGATCCCGACGTTGATCGTCGGCAACTCGGCGGGCGGGGTGAGGTCGGCGGGCGCATTCATCGTCACGAAGTCCGCGGCGAGCGGCCCGACGGTGACCGTGCTGGTGACGTCGCTCAGGTCCGCGTACGTGAAGTCCAACTGGATCGCGCCCCCCGCCGTCGCCGGTGCGACCGTGCCGCCCGGCCGCGTCGTCGTCACGCTCACCAGCAGCCGGCACGGCTTGTCTTGCGTCGTGACCAGGGTGGAACTCGTGACGGCCAAGCTGTAGTGGCTCGCCGAAGTCGTGCTGACGTCCGTCACGGTCAGGTCGCTGACGGACAGGGCGTCGGGGATGTCGATCATGAGCCGGGTCAGGCCGGCGTCGTTCGCGCTGACGGTGAAAGTGGACATGGGCGTGGGCAACCTTTCGAGCAGGGCAGAGGTCAAGCCTAATCGAGGCGTTGTTATCGTTGTCGCATTCGTAGGTACCGTCAAGCGATTTCGGAACGATTTAATCCCCTGCCCCGCTGGCGGGCGACTCCGTACACTACACGGCGTTGCCGATCTTCGAGTCCTTGAGGCCGCGTTGTCGCTATGGAAGCCGGGATTGTTGGGTTGCCGAACGTCGGCAAGAGTACGCTGTTCAACGCGCTCACCTCGTCGAAGACCGCCAAGAGTGCGAACTTCCCCTTCTGTACGATCGAGCCGAACGAGGGCGTCGTTCCCGTCCCCGACGAGCGGCTGGGCCGCATCAGCAAGTACATCGTGCCCAAGAAGCTCATCCCGACGGCCCTAAAACTCCTCGACATCGCCGGCATCGTCAAGGGTGCCAGTAAGGGCGAGGGGATGGGCAACGAGTTCCTCAACCACATCCGCCAAGTCGATGCGATCCTGCACGTGGTGCGCAGCTTCAGCGACCCGGACGTGATCCACGTCGAAGGCCGCGTGGACCCGCTGACCGACATCGAGATCGTCGAGATCGAGCTGATGCTGGCCGACATCCAGACCCTCGAATCGGCGCTGCCCAAGGCCGAGCGCGCGGCCAAGGGCGGCGACAAAGAAGCGGTCGCCCGCGCCGACGTGAGCCGCAAATGTTTGGCCCACCTCGCCAAGAACGAGCCGTTGCGAAAGTTAACGCTGACCAAAGACGAATCGAAGGCGGTGTCGAGCTTTGGGTTGATGTCCGCCAAGCCGATCCTGTACGTCGTCAACGTCGATGAAAACGACCTGGCCGGCGAAGGCCCGCAGGTCAAGTTGGTACGCGACTACGCCGCCAAGGTCGGGGCCGAGGTGGTGCCGGTCTGCGCCAAGCTCGAAGCGGAGGTCGCCGAACTCGACCCGGCCGACCGCGCGGAAATGCTCGCGGCGTCGGGCCTCGCGGAGCCGGCGCTGGCCGTACTCGTGCGGGCCGCTTACCGCGCCCTCGGCTTGCAGAGCTACTTCACGGCCGGCGAAAAAGAGGTGCGGGCCTGGACGGTCCCCGTGGGCGCGACGGCCCCGCAGGGCGCGGGCGTGATCCACACCGACTTCGAGAAGGGCTTCATCCGCGCCGAGGTCTACACGCTCGCCGACCTCGAGCAGCACCGCAGCGAGAAGGAGATCCGCGCCGCCGGCAAGCTCCGCGTCGAGGGCAAATCTTACGTGTTACAGGACGGCGACATCTGCCACTTCTTGTTCAATTAGGGTTCCTGTCGTCGATCGGGTGTCGGGTGTCGGGTTTGGGGTGCCGCAGAACCGGATCGGTTTTTGAG
>JANXTD010000440.1 GCA_025352585.1 Fimbriiglobus sp. | reverse complement strand
AGAAACCCCCGCCCACGCGGCCGGCCCGCCTTCGGCGTCGTACCGTAAGGGGGAATCTCTCTCGTCGTCGGTGGGGTGGGGCATGGCACTGGCACCGGATCGGGTCTGCGTCGTCGTCGGGCGGACCCGCCACAAGATGATGCAGGCCGAGTTGGGGGAGTCCGTCAAGCGCGGCGCGAAGTTCGTCGAGGTGCGACTCGACTTCATCTCGAAGGCGGTGGACTTCACCCGGCTCGCCCCGTTCAAGGGCTGCCCGTGGATGGCGACCTTCCGCCGCCCCGCCGACGGCGGCCGCTGGCCGGCCAGCGAAGAGACGCGCCAGATGCTCATGCGGCAGGCGATCGTCTCCGGCCACTTCGACTGGATCGATGTCGAGATGGACGTGGCCGCGACGATCCGCCGCTTCGGCACCGTGAAGCGAGTCGTCAGCTACCACAACATGAAGGAAACGCCGACCGACCTCGACGCCATCTACGACGAGATGGTGAAGCTCGACGGCGACGTGTACAAGATCGCCGTCATGGCTAACAGCGCCACCGACAACGCCAAGGTTGTCGAGATCATGCGGCGGGCGACCAAGCCGACCGTGGCATTCTGCATGGGCGAACTCGGCTTCCCGACGCGCTTCCTGGCGCTCAAACTCGGCGCGCCGTGGATCTACGCCGCGTTCAACAAAGAGCGCGGCGTCGCCCCCGGCCTGCCGTCGTTGAACGAACTGCGGACGACCTACCCCGTGCGGATGATCGACGCCGACACCAAGGTCTTCGGCCTGCTCGGGGACCCGGTCAGCCACTCGTTCAGCCCCGTGTTGCACAACCACACCTACGGCCGGCTGAAGCAAAACGCGATCTACTTGCCGTTCCGCACGCCGAAGGGGCAACTGCCGGACGCCGTGCGGACCTTCGACAGCGTGCCAGTCAACGGCTACAGCGTCACGATCCCGCACAAAGAAGCCGCCGCGGCGTTCGCGGCGAGTGCCGAGCCGAACGTCACCAAGTCCGGGGCGGCCAACACGCTGGTGCGCCAGGACGACGGCAGCTTCTTCGCGGCCAACACCGACTACGTCGCCGCCGTCGAGTCGCTCAAGGCCCACATGCCCGAGCGCTCCGCCGGCGGGCCGCCGCTTACGCTCAGCGGGCAGTTCGTGCTGCTGCTGGGGGCCGGCGGCGTGGCGCGGGCCGTCGCGCACGGGCTGCACAAGGAGGGGGCCGCGGTCACCATCGCCTCGCGCGGCCTCGAACGCGCGACCTCGTTGGCGGCGGAGGTCGGCTGCAAGGTCATCGACTGGCAGGCCCGGCACAGCATGTTGCCGTGCGACATCGCGATCAACTGCACGCCGGTCGGCATGACGCCGAATACCGACGAGTCGCCGCTGCACGTCAGCTTCCTCAAGGCCGGCCTGACGGTCTTCGACACGGTCTACACCCCGGAAAACACGCTGCTGATCCGCGAGGCCCGCGAGCGCGGCTGTCTGATCCTCACCGGCGTCGATCTGTTCGTCCGGCAGGCGGCCCGGCAGGTCGAACTGTTCACCGGCATCACGCCCGACCTCGACAAGATGCGCGAGGTTTTACGCAAAGCGATGTCGCCGCTGACGAAGGCGCTCGACGCCCCCGAGGCCGAGTGATGCCGCGGCTCTTCCTCATCGGCTACCGCGCCACCGGCAAGACGACCGTCGGCCGAATCGTGGCGAGTCGCCTCGGACTCGAGTTCGTCGATGCCGACGGCCACCTCGAAGCGACGTGCGGCCGGACCGTGCGCGACCTGTTCCGCGACGAGGGCGAGTCCGGCTTCCGCGACCGCGAGAGTGCCGTGCTCGAAGAACTCGCCACCGCCGAAGTCTGGGACGACCACGTCATCAGCACCGGCGGCGGCGTGGTCATCCGCCCGGCCAACCGCGCCCACTTGCGACGCGGCTTCGTCGCCCGGCTCACCGCGAGTGCCGCGACGATTCACGCCCGGATGACTACTGACGCGGCGGTATTGGATCAGCGGCCAAACCTCACCCCCGGCGGCGGCTTGGCGGAGGTCGAAGCGCTGCTCGCCGCTCGCGAGGCGTGGTACCGCGAAGTCGCCGACGTGACCGTCGAGACGGAAGGGCGGTCGCCGGAGGACGTGGCCGACGCTATCGTCACTGCGTACCGCGCCGCGAACCCGACTCCCGAAAGTGCCGGCTGACGATGGAGTGGTGGTTTCACCTGCCGCTGGCGTTGTGGTGTGCGTGGGTGCTGGCCGTCGGCCTCGGCGTGGGCAGCTTCGTGAACGTGCTGATCGCGCGGCTGCCCTACGAGAAGAGCGTCATCTGGCCCAACTCGCGCTGCTTCACCTGCTTCCAGCCGATCCGCCTGGGCGACAACTTGCCCATCCTCGGATACCTGCGGCTGCGCGGGAAGTGCCGCAACTGCAAGACGCCATTCTCGCCGAGCTACCTGGGCGTCGAGGTGCTGATGGGCGTGCTGTTCCTCGGGGTGTTCCTCGTCGAGTGCGTCAGCCAGGCGAGCGACGGCCCCAAGTTCCTCAAGCCTTGGGCTTACACGCCGGGGCTGCGGTTCTCGTACATCAGCCCGCTGCCGGTGCCGCCGATCGAGGTGTGGATTTACTGGGCGGGGCACGCCTTCCTCGTCGCCGCGTTGGTGGCGTCGGCGGTCATCGACGCGCGGCACCAGATCATCCCGACGCATATCACTTACGTCGGCACCGCCGTCGGCATCGTGCTTTCGACGCTGCTCCCGTGGCCGTGGCCGTCGCTGGGGGTGCCGCTGGGGCCGAACGCCGCGACGATGCCGTGGATCGTGCCGGAGGCGTTGCCGCGCATCCCGACGGGGCTGATGCTGTGGCCGTGCTGGGGGCCGCTGCCGTCGTGGGCACCGGCCGGGTCGTGGCAACTCGGGTTACTCAGTAGCCTGGTGGGGGCCGCCTTCGGCATGGGACTGGTGCGGGTCATCAAGTTCCTCTTCGAGGTCGGCATCGGCAAGGAGGCGCTGGGCCTCGGCGACGCCGACTTGCTCATGATGGTCGGGGCCTTCCTCGGCTGGCAGGTTGTCTTCCTGAGCTTCTTCATCGGGGCGGTCGCGGCGCTGGCGCTCAAAATCCCGCTGATGCTGTACGACGCCGTGCGGCGGCGGCCGGCGTCGGGCGAACTCGCCTTCGGGCCGGGGCTGGCCGTCGGCGTCGGCGTGACGTGGTTCGGCTGGCCGTGGCTCGGCGACACCGCCCGCGTGCTGTTCGAGCCGGTCGCTTTGGGGGTCATCGCGGTGTCGCTGACCGGCGGGCTGTTGGTCGCGGGGCTGCTGCTCCGCCGCAAGTGAGGGAGGGTCGAAGCGTGGCACGGAACGAAACCGTCATCGTCGATTACGGCATGGCCAACCTGCGGAGCGTCCAGAAGGCGTTCGAGGCGGTCGGCCACGCCGCCGTCATCAGCGGCGACGCCACCCGCGTCGCGGAGGCGGCCAAGGTCGTGCTGCCCGGCGTCGGGGCCTTCGCCGACGCCATCGCGAAGCTGCGCGACACCGGCTTGAG
>JANXTD010000422.1 GCA_025352585.1 Fimbriiglobus sp. | reverse complement strand
CATCACCGCCAGCCAAAACGACTGCGGGTGGGCCGCCTTGGCGGGCGGCGCGGCCGATTTCAGGACCGGCAGCGATCCGGTGGTACTCAGCGACGAGTCGGGGTCGGTACTCATGGTAGATTACTAGACGCGCCACGCTGGCGGACGCCGGCCCCGAGCCGGCGGCGACAGACGGCCGGGGCGATTCACGGGCCGCAGTCATTGCGGTCCAGCCTCACCCCAGAACGCTTTCCATCCTACGACTTCGCCGGCCGGCCGCACCCCGCGCCCCGCCGGCGCGAATCCGTAAAGTGCCAGCGTCGCCCCCCGCCCCGCCAGGAGTCCGCCATGCGCGCCGCCCTCACCACCCTCGCGCTGCTGATTTGCGCGACCGCGTCCGCCCAGGGGTTCAAGCCAGACACGGACACGGTCAAGTACATCCTCGCCCTGCAAGACCCCGCGACCGGCGGCTTCAAGGTCACGCCGGCCGGCAAGCCGAGTTTGCGTGCCTGCAACGGCGGCGTCAAGGCGCTCAAAGCGATGGGCCAGCCGGTGCCCGAACTCGACAAGGTCAAAGCCTTCGTGGCCGGCTGCTACGACGCCAAGTCCGGCACTTTTGCGGAGCCGGGCGGCAAGACGGACGTGGCGATCAACGCCGTCGGCCTGATGATTGCCATCGACCTCGGCCTACCGCGCGAGAAGTTCGCCGGGGCGATGACGTACCTCAAGGACAACGCCAAGACCTTCGAGGAGGTGCGCATCGCCGCCGCCGCGGTCGAGGCGTGGGGCGTCGCCGACTGCCCCTTCTCGCTCGACGGCTGGGTCAAGACCGCCGGCGACACGGCCGCGACCGACGCCCGCACCGCCGGCTCGGTACTGGCGATGCACCTGCGCCTCGGCAAGCCCAGCCCCAACGGCGTCGCCCAAATCGCGGCGATCACCGGCGGCCAGAACGCCGACGGCGGCTGGGGCGTGCAGGGCGCGGCCGGCTCCGACCTCGAGACCTGCTACCGCGTGGTGCGGGCGCTCAAGTTGGCCCGAGCCGACGGCCGCAAGGCGACCGCCGAACTGGCCCGCGTGCGGACGTTCCTGGCGAAGTGCGAGAACCCCGACAACGGCTACGGCGTGAAGCCGGGCGAGCCTTCGAGCATGAGCGGCGTCTACTACGCCGTGGTGATCGACAAGTTCCTGGGCGACCTGGCGAAGTGATTCGGCGGACCGAAGGCGTCACTGCCCCATGATCGTGTCGAAGGCGGCGCGCAGGTCGTCGTAGGTCTGCGGCCGCTCGTCGGGGTTCTTCGCCAGCATCCACAGGCACATGTCGCACACGATCGGCGGCAAGCCCGGCACCTTCTCGGCCGGCGACGGGGCGGGGGTGTTGAGGTGGTGGAAGATCATCTGCATGCGGTTGCGGCTCTCGAACGGCAACTTGCCGGTCAACGCCTCGTAAAACGTCACGCCGAGTGAGTAAATGTCGGCGCGCGGATCGACGATGCTGGCGTCGCGGGCCTGCTCCGGGGCCAGGTAGGCGGCAGTGCCGGCGACCTCGCTGGTGCCGGGGGTGCCGGGGGCCTGGAAGGTCTTCGCCAGGCCGAAGTCGATCAACTTCGCCACGCCGTTCGGGCCGATCAGGACGTTGTCCGGCTTGATGTCGCGGTGGACTAAGCCCGCGCGCCAGACCGCCCCGAGGCCATCGACGACTTGCGAGATGAGGTAGACGGCCCACTCGGCCGGGAGGGGGTTGCCGCGGATCAGCTCCCCCATCGTGCTGCCCTCGACGTACTCCGTGACCAGGAACGGCCAGCGCGGGTCGAAGCCGAAGTCGATGAAGCGGACCACGCGCGGGTGCTTCACCCTAGCCAGCGACGCCGCCTCGGTGCGCATCTGCTTCATCGCGGCGGCGCGGTCGTGGACGTTGGCCCAGTTGATGATCTTCAACGCCACCGGGCAGCCGTGCTGCGAATCCCAGCCGCGGAAGACGAAGCAGGACACGCCCGCGCCGAGACGCTCGTGCAGCACGTACTGCCCTGTCGTGTCGCCGACCTCGGGGTTCACGGGGTCGGCGGGGGTCTGGTTGTCGTCGTGGGCCTGCGAGTCGAACTCCTCGGGCAGCCGGCGCGTCGGCTGGCCGAACGACTCGGTGCCGCGGCCCTTCTCGCGGTCGCGGATGGTGTCGGCCACGTCGTCGGCGTCGGTGAACGACGCCTCGGGCAACGCACCCTCAGCCGCGCCCTCGAACTGGTCGAACGGCGAGTCGTCGTGGTGCGGCAGCGGCGTGTTGGGCATGGTGTCGCGGAGTTAGCGTCGGGCGTCGGGTACCGGCAGATTAGGTTAGCACACGCCGTAGAACCGTGCGAGCTTTTCCCGCAGGTAACCGACGAACTCCCCGGCGTCGAGCGCGTGGCCGGTCGCCCGCTCGCACAACTCCGCGGCGCGGTAGCGCCGACCGTGGGCGTGGACGTTCGCCGTCAGCCAGCCCTTCAGCGGCCCGAAATCCGCCCGGCGGACGCTCCCCCGCAAGTCCGGCAAGGCCTTCTGGGCCGCGTTCATCAACTGCGCGGCGTACAGGTTGCCTAGCGTGTAGGTCGGGAAGTAGCCGAAGCCGCCGAAGCTCCAGTGGATGTCTTGCAGACAGCCCTCGCGGTCCGACGGCACGGTCAGGCCGAAGAGCGCCGCGAAGCGGTCGGCCCACGCGCCGGGCAGGTCCGCAACAGCCAGGTCGCCCGAAATCAGCGCCCGCTCCAGTTCGAGCCGCAAGGCGATGTGCAGGTTGTACGTCGCCTCGTCGGCCTCGACGCGGATCAGCGACGGCTTGACCTCGCAGACTGCGAACAGGAAGTCGTCGGGCGTCACCCCGTCGAGGGTTCCGGGGAAGGCCTGCGTCAGCCGGGGGAAGAACGCGGCCCAGAAGTCCGCCGACCGGCCGACCTGGTTCTCCCAGA
>JANXTD010000406.1 GCA_025352585.1 Fimbriiglobus sp. | reverse complement strand
AGTCGCCGACGTGGGTCGTGCCGTCGTCCACGGCGATCGACCCGGCAACCTCGGTGACGTGAATGCGGTCGCGTCCGGCGGTCCCGGTCACAGTCAGCACGCCGCCGGCGAGGGTCGCGGTGGACGCCGGCACGTCGCGGGCTTCGAGCCGCTCGCAGTGCAACGGCCCGCGACTGAGGGTGGGGCGGCCGGGCATGACGGAGACTCCGAGTTCGCTGCGCGAGACGTGAGGCTTATCGGGACGCGGCGGCCTGAATCTCGACGCGATTCCCGAATAATCGGCAGAGATTGCCCAACCGCTACAGTCCGACCGCCGATTCAACCGATACCGTCCCCAGGGAAGTGTCACGCACGGAGGGGGCGGTTATGGCCGGCGTCGGACGCATCCGCCTCGCGGGACTCGCCCTGGCGCTCGCGGCCAGCCCCGCTGTCGCCGTCGACCCCGCGCCGCTGGTGCGCAACGCCGTCCTGACGCGGGCCACGCTGACGATGCTGACGCAAACCCCGCCGACGCGGCCGCTCGACCGCGAACTCGACCCGCCGCCGGTCGTGCCGATCAAGCTGCCGGCGGTTGCCGTGGAGCCGGTCGAGTACCGCTACCCCCCGCCGCCGGGGTACACCGGGCCGAGTGGCATCCTGCCGCGCAGCGGGAACAACGCCGAGTACGACACGATCGAAGACCGCTGGCGGCTCGGCTACCCCGGCTGGGACCGCTACGGCTTGGGGCACCCGCGCGTCTTCGACTACCCTTACCGGCCGGGCCGCGTCGCCGACCAGTTCAACCAGAACGTCCTCAAGGGCGACTTCCCGATCTACGGCCAAGACCTTTTCCTGAACCTGTCGGGCAGCCTCAGTTCGCTGATGGAGGGCCGGGCGATCCCGACGGCGACGACGCCGTTCGAGAGCACCGCGCGGCCGAACACGGCGGACTTCTTCGGCCGCAACGGCCAGTTCTCCACGCAGCAGTTGCTCACGGTGTCGGCCGACATCACCCGCGGCGACGCCTCGTTCAAGCCGCCCGACTGGCGCGTGAAACTGACCCCGGCATTCAACCTCAACAGCCTGGCGGCCCAGGAACTCGCGGTGGTCAGCCCCGACGTGCGGGAGGGCACCACGCGCACCCAGACGTGGACGACGCTGCAAGAGTGGTTCGCCGAGTACAAGCTGGCCGACCTGAGTTCGCAGTACGACTTCGTGTCGGTGCGGGCCGGCAGCCAGCCGTTCACCAGCGACTTCCGGGGCTTCATTTTCAGCGACGTGAACCGCGGCGTGCGGCTCTTCGGCAACCTCGGCGGCAACCGCACGCAGTTCAACCTCGCCTACTTCCGCCAGCTCGAAAAGGACACCAACAGCCAGCTCAACACCTTCGAGGACCGCAACCAGAACGTCGTCATCGCCAACGTCTACCGGCAAGACTTCCTCGTGCCGGGCTACACGGCGTCGGCGAGCGTCCACTACAACGACGACGCCTCGCGGACGCGCTTCGACCGCAACGGATTCTTGGTGCGGCCCGACCCGGTGGGGGTGTTCCAGGAGCACCGCGTCCAGGCGGTCTACCTCGGGTTGGCCGGCGACGGGCACATCGGCCGGTACAACGTCTCGCACGCCGCGTACTGGGTGCTCGGCAAGGACAGCCTCAACCCGCTGGCCGGCAGCGAGCAAACCATCTCCGCGCAGATGGCGGCGCTGGAGCTGTCCTACGACCGCGACTGGGTGCGCTTCAAGGCGAGCGGGCTGTACCAGTCCGGCGACGGCAACACCAACAACTCGCGCGCCACCGGCTTCGACGGCATCATCGACCAGACGAACTTCGGCGGCGAGTTCGCCTTCTGGCGGCGGCAACGCATCCCGCTCTTCGGCGTCGGCCTGACCAACGACCAGAGCCAGTACGCCAACCTGCGCTCGAGCCGGGTGCAGGGGCAGAGCAACTTCGTGAACCCCGGCCTGTGGCTCGTCGGCTTCGGGGCGGATGTCGAGGTGACGCCGCGGCTGCGCTCGATCAACAACGTCAACGCGCTGTTCTTCGACAAGACCGCGTCGCTGGAGACGTTCACCTTCCAGAACCAACTCGACCGCTACATCGGCACCGACCTGAGCACCGGCGTGGAGTGGCGGCCGCGGCTGAACAACAACATCATCTTGCTCGGCGGCGTGTCGGGGCTGGTCCCCGGCGACGGCTTCCGGCAGCTCTACAACTCGAAGGACACCAAGGCCCCGTCGCTGGTCGCCGGCTTCGTCGAGGTGGTGGTGACGTTCTGAGGCCGGCCGCACTTCGACGGTTGCACGACGACAATTCGCTTGACCGGGCGTGGGCGACTCCGCAAACTAACGCCACTCGCAGACTCACCCGACCCCCCCGACGGCGGCCCCATGAATGCCCTCTTGCGCCCGCTGCGCTGGCCGCTCAACGTCCAGAACGCGCTGCTGGCCGTGGTCATCCTGGCGGTGACGACGGCGGTCACCGGCCGGCTGGTCTGGCGCAGCGGCGAGAAGGCGCTGCTCGACCACGAGATCGTCGATTTGAAGGACGAGACCAACCTGCGGTCGCGCGAATTCCGGGACAAGGTCCTCGGCTTCGCGATCAAGTTGCGGGGGGCGGCGAACGGCCTCAAGCCGGACCTCACGGTCCTCGACGCCGCGACGGCCGACGACTTGGTGGAGAAGTGGGACCCCGTGTCCCCCCGGCAGCGGGAGACCGGCACCGGCTCGCGCAACGCCGAGGTCGTGGCTGTGTTCCTCTCGACCAAACCGCCACCGGAAGTCGCGGCGTCGTTCCCGGTCTGGCAGGAGCGACTCGCCAAGCGGGCCGCCGAGCGGCTCGCCAAGAAGCCCCCCGAGCCGCGGCACCCCGTCGCCGAGTGCAGCCCGTTCTACCTCGACCCCCAGGACCCCGACCGCGACTTCGCGCCGGTCAAGACGGGGACGTGCCGCGTCTACCTGAGTTGCCCGCTGGGCGACAAGGTGGGCGGCCCGGCGCTGGTCGCGGCGGTGAACGTGACGCGCTACCTCGACGACCTGTGGCGGCTCTCGCCGCGGGTCACGTTCTACCTGATCGACCCCGCCAAGTCGCCGGCGGCGTTCCTGTACCACCCGGCGGGCACGGCGGCGGTCCCGGACCTCGGCGCGAAGCCGTTCGCGGAGTGGTCGCCGGAGACCGAGTTCCGCTGGCCGTCACTGTTCGGGGGCCGCGCCGACCGCAAGCCGCCGGCCGACCAGCCGTACCTGGTGACGGGCGACCGGCACCTCCAAGAGGTCAACTCGGAGACGGTCACGAACGCCACGCCGGACGACCGCCGCAAGGGCAGCAAGTCGAGCTTCCGCACGTCCGACCACCCGGACGGCAAGCTGGTCGATCCGGAGCGCGTGTCCACGACGAAGCGAGTCGTCCGGGTCCCGGAGGGGCTGAGTCTCAAGGACGCGCGGGCGAAGTGCAAGAAGTTCAACGACGCCATGCGCGACCGGGCGAAGGGCGGCCTGAGCTACTACGAACTCGACCCCGAGCCGGAGGACCTCCGCGGCGACATGCTCGTCGCGATGTCGCACGCCGACCGGGCCGAGTTGCGCCAGGCCCAGGCCACGGCGCGGGAAATCCTCGGCGACGACTGGCTGCCGAAGGACTGGATCGACTACGAGACCTACCTGCCGCAACTCGGCTACGCCAAGAACGGCTGGCGGCCGGCGGTGAGCAACCTCGACTCGATCGGCTCGTACACCCTCCTCCAGACTGGCCTCGACGGCGAACCCGCCGACGGCACCGCCCCGCGGCTGGTGGTGACGGCGTCGGTCGCGGAGATCAAGCAGGACGTCTGGATCGAGACCCTGCCGCACCTGGTCATGGTCGCACTGCTGAGTACCTTCGGCGGGGGGTCGGTCGCGCTGCTCATGGCGTGGTACGTGACGCGGCCGCTGCGGCGGATCACGCACGCCGCCTGGGCGCTGGCCGCAAGGGGAATGGCCGCGAACGCGAAGGCAGTCAACGCAAGCTTGGCCCAGGGACGCACTGTCATACCGGTCTCCATAGATGTCAAAGAGGCCAGTATGGAAGCAGCATGGCAAGGACGTCAGCAGGCTTACACCAAGGGGTTTTCCCCAGTCCGCTGTTGGCTGGAAGCGGCTGCCGATAATGCGCCATGGTCCG
>JANXTD010000341.1 GCA_025352585.1 Fimbriiglobus sp. | reverse complement strand
GCACGGCATCCCGTGGGGGGCGAAGGACCTGATCGCGTACCCCGGCGCGCCGACGACCTGGGGCGCGGCCCGCTACCAGGAGCAGTACCTCGACGGCAAGGCGGCCGTCGCCAAGCGGCTCGAGAACGCCGGGGCGGTGCTGGTGGCGAAGCTCTCGTTGGGCGCACTCGCGCTGGGCGACCAGTGGTTCGGTGGCCGGACGCGCAACCCGTGGAACGTCCAGCAAGGGTCGAGCGGCTCGTCGGCCGGCAGCGCCTCGGCAGTGTCGGCCGGCCTCGTGCCGTTCGCCATCGGCAGCGAGACGCTGGGCAGCATCGTCTCGCCCTCGACGCGCTGCGGCGTCACGGGATTACGGCCGACGTTCGGCCGCGTCAGCCGCGCCGGCTGCATGTCGCTGGCCTACACGATGGACAAGCTCGGCCCGCTCTGCCGCAGCGTCGAAGATTGCGCGCTCGTGTTCGCGGCGATTCACGGCCGCGACCCCGCCGACCCGCCGAGCGTGACGAAGCCGTTCGACTGGCCCAGCCGCGTGCCGCTGAACCGCCTGAAAGTCGGCTACGTCGAAGGCCGGCGTGCCGTCAAAGATCGCCCCGAACTGGCCGCGCTCCAGGCCGCCGGCTGCGAACTCCTGGCGATCGAGTTACCGACCCGCGTCCCGGCCGAGGCGCTGCACCTGATCCTCGACGTGGAGGCCGCGGCGATGTTCGACGACATCACCTACGCCGGCACCACGGAGGGCATCGGCTTCTGGCGCAACACCTTCCAGCGCGGCCGCTTCGTCTCGGCGGTCGATTACGTCCGCGCCAACCGCCTGCGGACGCTGCTGATGCAAGACATGGCGAAGTTGATGGAGACCGTCGATCTATACGTCGGCGGCGACGACTTGCTCATTACGAATTTGACCGGCCACCCGAGTGTCTGCCTGCCGAGCGGCTTCGCGAAGGCCAACGGCGTCGAGACGCCGAGGGCGATCACGCTCACCGGACGCCTGTACGGCGAGAGCCGGTTGCTGGCGGCGGCGCAGGCGATCCAGAACGCGACGGGGCACCACCTGCGGCGGCCGCCGGTCAGTCCGTAGCCGCGTCGCGGATGCTTCGCCGCAGGCTCGCCAGCGTCTTCCAGGCGTTGAGGTGATTGCGAATCGCCACCACATCGGGCGTCAGCGGCTCCGCGAACAGACTCGCCACGGCCGCGTGTTCCGCGTCGATCAGCGCCCCCACTTCGGCGTCGAGCGCCGCCAAATCGCCTCCCTCCTCGAGGCGTTCACGCAGTTCCATCGCCTGCATCAGGAACGCCGGCGACTGCGGCACGGCGACTTGGGTAGCGTCCCTGACGTGCAGGCTCAGCAGGTACTCGGCGCGGCGGAACGGGTCTCTGAGCGTGACGTAGGCCTCGTTCAGCGCGGCGCTGGCGGTTTCGTCGCGGCCGCCGCTCAGGACGTGGTAGTCCGGGTGGACCTCGCGGGAGCATTCCAGGTAGGCCCGCTCCAACGCGGCGAGGTCAACGGCGAAACGCCCCGGCAAGCCGAGGCGTTCGTAGTGAGTTGGCGTGGATGTCATGGTTACATCGAGAACGAGCTGCCGCAGCCGCAGGTGCCCTTGGCGTGCGGGTTCGAGATGCTGAAGCCGCGCTTGTTCAGGTCGTCGTGGAAATCGACCAAGACGCCGCCGAGGTACAACATGCTGCGCTTGTCGATCACGACCGGGATGCCCTCGATGTCGAAGGTGTCGTCGAGCTTGTCGTTCACGGCCGGGTCGAGGTCGAGCTTGTGCTGGAAGCCGCTGCAGCCGCCGCCGACGACGCGCAGGCGGAGGAACAGCTTCTCGTTGACGCCTTGGTCGGCCATGATGCGGCGGACTTCTTGCGACGCCTTCGGCGTGATCGTCACGTCGGGCATCGTCTTGGCGACTTCGGGCTTGGTGGCCACTTCGGGCAGTTCGGCGACGGTCGTCATAGTTGGACTCCGGGGCTGGGGTGTAAGGTTGCGGGTTACTATACCGCAGTTCGGCGGGAAATCACGCGTGACTTAATGCGAAGCGACGGCGACTTCGGCCTCGACGCCGGCAGTGACGCCCTGCTTCTCGTGGTAGTTCTTGATCGCCGCCTTGATCGCGTCCTCGGCCAACACCGAGCAGTGGACCTTCACCGGCGGCAGCGCCAGCTCCTCGACGATTGACGTGTTCTTGATGGCGAGCGCCTCGTCGAGGGTCTTGCCCTTGAGCCACTCGGTCGCCAGGCTGCTCGACGCGATGGCGCTGCCGCAGCCGAACGTCTTGAAGCGGGCGTCCTCGATCAGCCCGGTGTCGGCGTTGACTTTGATCTGCAACCGCATCACGTCGCCGCACTCGGGGGCACCGACGAGGCCGGTGCCGACGGTCGCGTCCGACTGACTGAAGCCGCCGACGTTGCGCGGGTTGTTGTAGTGTTCGAGGATCTTTTCGCTGTACGGCATGGTCAGTTCCTTGCGGGGTGTAGTGCAGTTTAGTGGCCGGACCAGGCGATGGACTTCAAATCGACGCCGTCCTGAGCCATTTCGTAAAGCGGCGACATCTCGCGCAGCCGGCGGACCTCGCGGACGATCAGATCGACCGTGAAATCGACCTCCTCGACGGTGTTGAAGCGGCCCAGGCCGAAGCGGATGCTACTGTGGGCCAGTTCGTCGCCGACGCCCAGCGCCCGCAGGACGTAGCTCGGTTCGAGGCTCGCGCTCGTGCAGGCCGAGCCGCTCGACACCGCCACGTCCTTGATGCCCATCATCAGCCCCTCGCCCTCGACGTACGCGAAGCTGATGTTGGCGTTGCCGGGCAGGCGCTCGGTCGGGTGGCCGTTGACGTAGGTCTCGGGCAGTTGGCTCATGATGCCGTCGCGGAGGCGCTCGCGGAGGCCGTAGACGTACTTCGACTCCTCGGGCATCGCTAGCCGGGAAATCTCGGCGGCCGCGCCGAAGCCGGCGATCAGCGGCACCGGCAGCGTCCCGGAACGCATGCCGCGCTCGTGGCCGCCGCCGTCGATAATCGGTTCGAGCCGGACACGCGGGTTCTTCTTGCGGACGTACAGCGCCCCGATCCCCTTCGGCCCGTACATCTTGTGGGCCGTGAAGCTTAGCAGGTCGATGCCCATCGCCTCCACGTCCACGGGTACTTTACCGACGGCCTGCACGGCGTCTGTGTGGAACAGCACGCCCTTCTCTTTGCACAGCTTGCCGATGTCGGCGACCGGCTGCATCGTGCCGATCTCGTTGTTGGCGAACATCACACTCACCAGGATCGTCTTGTCGGTCATCGCGTCGCGGATTTGGTCGGCGCTGACGCGGCCGAACTTATCGACGGGCAAGTAGGTGACGCTGAAGCCGTCGCGCTCCAGGCGCTTCGACGTGTCGAGCACGCACTTGTGCTCGGTCGCCGTCGTGATGAGGTGGTTGCCCTTCTTCTTGTACATCGCCGCGACGCCCTTGAGCGCCAAGTTGTTGCTCTCGGTCGCGCCACTGGTGAAGATGATCTCCTTACCGCTGGCCCCGATCGCGGCGGCGAGCTGGTCGCGCGCGGTCTCGACGGCCTCCTCGGCGGCCCAGCCGAACGGGTGGTTGCGGCTGGCCGAGTTGCCGAACTTCTCGGTGAAGTAGGGCAGCATCACCTCGACGACGCGCGGGTCGGTCCGCGTGGTTGAGTTGTTGTCGAGGTAGATCGGTAACTTGACGGACATCGTGGTTCTCGGGGGTTATGTTCGGCGTCGGCCGCTAAACGCAGGGGTGGCCGACGCTCAGAGTTCGTTGGGTATTCTGAGAACCGCCGTCGCGCGGCTTGGGTAACGAGAGCACCGACAGGGTCGCGAGAACAGGCCGCAGGTTCGAGCGGAACAGTTCGGCCAGCGTCACGCTACGGAACACGTCGCTCACCCGCTGATGCACTTCGCTCAGCGGCGTCTTAACGGGGCAGGTCGTCGCCAGCGAGCAGGCGTCGGCGGCCTGGCGGTCAGTGCTGCACACGGTCAACTCGAACTCCTCGCCGATCCGCCGCAGCAATTCGGCCAGCGACATCGTGGCGACGCCGGGTACCAGCGTGTATCCGCCCTTCACGCCGCGCTGACTGGTCACGACGCCTTCGCGGCACAACTCCTTGAGGATGTTGGCGGTGAACGGCTTGCTCAGGCCGAAGCGGGCCGAAATCGTGCGGGCGTTCTCGCCGCCGGCCGCGTGGAACAGGTGCGACAGAATCAGGAGCGCGTAGTCGGCCTTGCGGCTCAACAGGGTCATAGGGTGTCTCGGGGTCGGCGGCGGAATGCGTACCGCCGCTATACACTTTATAGGCATTGTGACCCCGCCCGCAAGCAGAATTCCCGCCGGTCCTTGGGTCTGCGGCCGGGGGGGGTGTCACGCCAAGGGCATTTCGTAGGATCGACTTGGCAATTTCCGCGGGCGGTCGATTACCAATGAGCCGTCGCCGGGACGTAGGCGGACGACGCCTGCCGAAGAACTCGACCGTTCGCCACGACGTGGGACGCCACCCTATGGGATCGAAGAGCCAACGGTCGCGTCTGTCGGGCGACTCGGCCGTCACCGTGGCCGGGGGCGCGCTGTGCTGCGTCGCACTCCTGGCGGGCGTTTGGCTGGCCGACGCCGGGGCGGGCGGCTCGCGGCAGTCCGTCGCGGCCGAGGCGCTGAGCGTGACGGTCGGGGTGCTCGGGGTCGGTTACTACCTGATCCGGCGCTCCGAGGCGAATCGACGCGAGTCCGAGTCGCAGTTCCACACCCTCGCCGACAACATCCCACAGTTGGCGTGGATGGCCCGCCCCGACGGCCACATCTACTGGTACAACCGACGCTGGTACGAGTACACCGGCACCACCCTCGCCACCCAGGAGGGCTGGCGCTGGGAGAGCGTCCACGACCCGGACGAGTTGCCGAAAGTCTTGGCGGGGTGGCAGGCGTCGATCGCCACAGGAGAGCCGTTCGACATGGTCTTCCCGCTGCGGGGGGCGGACGGCAGCTTCCGCCCGTTCCTCACGCGGGTCATGCCGGTCAAGGACACCGCCAACCGGGTGACGCACTGGTTCGGCACCAACACCGACATCTCGGAGCAGCAGGACCGGGCCGAGGAGTTGCGCAGTCTGGCCGGGGAGTTGTCCGAGGCCGACCGCCGCAAGGACGAATTCCTCGCCACGCTGGCCCACGAACTCCGCAACCCGCTCGCGCCGATCCGCAATGGCCTGCACATCCTCCGCGAGTCCGAGGGGGCCACCAAGGCGGGCCGCACCCTGGCCATGATGGACCGGCAACTCAGCCACATGGTCCGACTGGTGGACGACCTCCTCGACGCGAGCCGGATCAGCCGCGGCAAGATCGCCCTCAGCACCGGCCGGCTCGAACTGCGCGCCATGATCGAGGCCGCCGCGGAGGACGCCCGGCCGCTCGTCGAGAAGGCCGGGCACGAACTCGCCGTCGCCCTGCCCGACGCGCCGATCTACGTCGAGGGCGACGCGACCCGGCTGGCCCAAGTGGTGACGAACCTGCTGAGCAACTCGGCCAAGTACACCCACGCCGGCGGCCGCGTCCGGCTCGCGCTGGGCCGCGAGAGCGGCCACGCGGTCGTGTCGGTCCGGGACGACGGCATCGGCATCCCGCCGGCGATGCTGGGCCGCGTCTTCGAGATGTTCACGCAGGTCGATCGCGAGTTGGAAAAGACGACCGGCGGCCTCGGCATCGGCCTGTCGCTCGTGAAGGGCCTCGTCGAGATGCACGGCGGCACGGTCGAGGCACGCAGCGAGGGCGAGGGCCGCGGCAGCGAATTCGTCGTGCGCCTGCCGGTGGCCGCAAGCGGGTCGCCGCGGGCGGAGTTTTCGGCTAGACCCAGCAGTTGACCCGGCCGCGAGGCGACCCCGAGGCGACCCAATGGCGACGGTCCTCTTCCTGCACGGCTGGCACTCGGCCCCCGGCGGCCTGAAGCCGACCGCTCTGCGGTCCGGCGGACACTGCGTCTTGAACCCACAACTGCCCGACGACGACTTCGCCGAGGCGGTCCGTGTCGCCCAGGCCGAGTTCGACATCCACCGGCCGAAGTTGGTCGTCGGGTCGAGCCGCGGCGGGGCCGTCGCCCTGAGCCTCGACAGCCGCGACGCGCGGCTCGTGCTGCTCTGCCCGGCGTGGCGGATGTTCGGGGCGGCCGGCGTCGCGAAGCCCGGCACGCTGATCTTGCACAGCCGGGGCGACGACGTGGTCCCCTTCGCCGACTCCGAGGAGCTTGTCCGCGCCAGCGGGCTGCCGGCGTCGGCCCTGATCGAAGTCGGCATCGACCACCGGCTGGCGGACGAAGTGTCGCTGGCGGCGCTGCTGGAGGCGTGCCACGAGTGATAGTGACGGGGTACGAAAAAGCCCCCGCGAGTTCGACTCGCGGGGGCTTCGGGAGTGGAGTGAAGGGGAGTCGAACCCCTGACCTCTGCAGTGCGATTGCAGC
>JANXTD010000295.1 GCA_025352585.1 Fimbriiglobus sp. | reverse complement strand
CCACGCCACCACGCCACCACTTCTTACGCGCACCACGGTTCACCGACCCAATCTGGTCCGTGACGACCCGCCTTCCGACTCGGCGATTTGAGATAGGGTTCGCGTCGGGTTCACGCCCGTGGCCAGTCGGCGGGTACTAGGGCGGCACCGTCCCACCATCGCTCGACGACCGCCCCCCGGAAGGCGGCTGTCTCCAGTTCGACCACGTCGGTGACGATCACCTGGAGATCCCCGTTCAGTTCGGCGACCCTTTCGGCGAGCCAGTCGAACAGCTTCGACACCCGACTCCTTTTTTCCGGGTCCAAGTCGGCCATCCTACCACGTCCCCGGATGTCGCGCTGGGCGTAAACCTGCGTGGGGTGGTCCAACATCAGGAAGCGCGGGACGGGCCGCTGGTTCAATATGAACCAGCGGTGGAGGGCGAAGTAACTCGCCAGGTGGAACCAGAGCCGGCTGTGGGCGCTGCCGACCTGGGCCATCGGCACCGGCCCCCGGTCGGTGTCGGCGATCACGGTCAACTTGGGGAGCGAAAGGCGTAGCGGGTACTTCCCGTACTCCAAGCCGAGTTCAGACTCCATGTCCAGGTCTGCGCACCAGCGGGTCACCTGCTGGCTGATCTGGTTGAGGGCCGAGCCGAGCAGGTCTTCGGACTCGTCCTCGGCGAGCCGGGCCACCAGCGACTCGACCTCGCGGCGGGCCAGTTGCACCTGCCGCCGCAGTTCCGAACCGTCCTCCGCGGTCGTAAGGTTCCGCAGGAAGTAGGACACCTGCCCGGCGACCCACGACCGATGCAGGTCTTGGTCGTGGGCGGCCCGCAACCCCACGTCGCGGGACGCCAGGCCCTGGAGGGCGTCGCGGGTCACCCGCATCCGCTCCGACAGGTGGCCAAACTCCGCCGCCTTCCCGGAGATGAACGCCCGCAGGTCGGGCCGCTCGCGTCCCACCGCCTGGACGTGAACGGTCAACGCCTCGACGGCCCGCCTGACCTGCTCGACCTTCGGCACCTGGGTGGTGACATCCATCCGGCAGAGCGGGCAACGCGGCGTTCCCCCGTCCCCGTCGCCGAAGAGGTTGAGCGATTCGAGCCGGACGCGCTGCTCGCTGGCGACCCCGGTAAAGCCCTCGGCCTCGGCGGCGAACTCCTCCGCCTCGGCCAACTCGCGTTGGACCCGCGTGGACTCCCGGTGCAGTTGGTCACGCTCGGACCTCAACCGCCGGTCCTCGTCGTTAGTCTGCTCCTGCTGGCTGGCCGCGGACGTGAAGCGGATCGCCCGCAAGGCCGCGACCATCGCGGGGGCGTCCGCCGGCAAGTCCCCCGGCGGGTGCAGCCCGATGGCTTGGGCCTCGCGGAGTAGTCCCGCCGCCTGTGTAGCCTCGTTCCCGCTGACGGCCTCGGCTTCGGCGAGTCGCCGCTCCAACTGCTTGAACCGCCGCTGGGCCTCGCGGAGTTCCTGCTTCGTCCGCAACTGATCTTCAGGCACGACGCCGAGAAAGTACGGCAGTGTGTCCCTGATTGCCTGGGCAATCCCTTCGTCGCCTTGCCGGTGAAAGAGTTGGGTCGTTTTGATCTCGTCTTCAATCTGGAAGCAGAGGAACTTGGCGTGCCGCAGCGTGGCTTGCAGCGGCGGGCGGGTTTCGCCGGGCGGCGGACTGTGGAGGTTCGGGGCGACGCCCATCAGCCGGGTCAGTTGCTCGTTCAGGGTGTCCGGGTTGTGGTTGGCGACCAACGATGCGACCGGCGGCACCTCCAGCGTTTCGCCGACCTCGTAGTAGATTTCGTAGCTGGTCGTCCTGGGCGGGACCGGGGCGGATCGCGCGACGAACACTTGGAAGCCGGAGAATTGCAGGAGCAGGCCGTACCAGGACACCGCGTCGCGGATCACCATCGCCGGGACCGGGCAGTTGGTCCGGCCCAGGCAGTAGTCGATGACCAGCGAGATGGCTGACTTGCCCGTCGCGTTGTCCCCGGTCACGACGTTGAGGGCACCCGTCTTGAACTTCAGCCGGCGGTCCCGCCCGTCCCGGCTGTAGAGGACGAGTTCTCGAATTTGCATCGTCACGGGCACACCTCCCACGCCTGAAACACCGAGGCCGGCGTGCCCGCCAGTGCGAACCACCGCCCGACGAACTTCGCCTTCTGGATCGCCTCCTTCAGGTCCACGCTCCGCTCGACCAGAGGCCCCTTGACGGGCTTGAACTTGCCGGCGGTCGTGACGCCGCCGTCGTCCGCGACGACGAGGTGGCCACGGGTCCCCAGGAAGACCAGGGCTTCGCGGGTGAACGCGGCGAGTTCCGCCGTCCGCCCGGCGGCGTTCACGCGGGCCTCGGGGTGCTGCTGCAACCAGGATTGCAGGGTCGTCGCGACGGCCCGCGGGAGGAGGTCACGCGTCGGCTTGTGCAGGACGACGGGGAGGACGAGGTACGCGACCGGCAGCGGCATCCCGCCGGGCTTCTCCGCGGCGTACCCCTCGAAGGCCTCCCGCAGCAACCAGCCGCAGTAGGCTGGGTTGAACAGGTACGCGAGTTCGGTCGGTCGCTCGGACCAGGGCTTCACGAAGCACCCCCCGCGGTCGATGTACGGAGGGCGTCCACATCTTCGGGGTGCCACGCGAGTTTGCCCTCGTCGGCTAGCTTGTGGAATGTGCCGCGGCTGATACTCGGCTCGGTACACCGCGGGCGGATGTAGTAGACCGGCGCGCGGGCGGCGTCGCGGTCGATCTGCTGGAAGAACCCCCGACCCAGGAGGGTCTTCGTCGCGTCGTCCGCCCCGGCGAGTGCGGCCAAGAGGTCGTCCCACTGCCGCTCCCACTCGCCGCGGAGCCGGTCGTCGTAGTCACTCAGTTCGTCGAGCCGCAGGAGGGTTCCCTTGGCCCAGCGGTCCCGGTGGACGCAAGCCCGGTAGTAGTCGAGGCACGCCTGAAGGATGCGGGCGTCCGTCAGCCCCAGACGACGCAGGCGGGCCACGAACGCCCGCGGGTCGGTCGCCGGCTCGGGCGTCCTGGCCGGGGTCGGCAGCGGCATGAGGACAGGGAGGTTGTCGTCGTGATACCCCTCCTTGATCCGCTCCAACTCCCGCTCGACTTCAATGCCGAGGATCGCCGGCAGCCTCGGGGTGGTCAAGTGGCGGATCACCCGCTGGAGCCACCACCCCTCGACCCGCCGGACGAAGTCGGGCCGGTGGTCGGGCGGAGCGGCGTAGTAAAGTTCCTGGGCGAGGAGCCGCTCTAAGTCGGTGATCCGGGCCGCGCCGTCGTGGACGTGGACCTCGGCCATCATCGCGTTCCGCTTCCTGGTGGTCAACTTCAGGAACGCCTCGCACGCGGGCTTCAAGTGGACACTCTTCGTCCTCGTCGCTGCTGCGAGCAGAGCGGCTTCCGCCCGGACGGTGTCGCGGGCCGCGTCGTTCGGTCGGAGCAGCGCCGCCGCGCTGCCCGGCGCAGCCGTCTGGGTCGAGACTAGGGTGAAGACAGTGCCCGGCAGGAACTCGTTGTCGCGGACTCCCTCGGCCCAGA
>JANXTD010000292.1 GCA_025352585.1 Fimbriiglobus sp. | reverse complement strand
TTAGGCAACGCCGTGAACATGCGAATAACTCGGATAGCGAACGCCTTAGTCCGCACCTCCAACACACTGCTGGCCACGGCTTTTGCCTCGTTTTCACTCTGCACTCTGCACTATGATATCTGCACTCTTGAGTCTTATAGTAAACGTCGTCCCCACTCCTAAATCGCTTGAGCAATCCACTGTGCCGCCGTGCGCCGCGACCACCTCGTGAACGATCGCCAGCCCCAGCCCGGTGCCGGGGGCTTGCGGCCGGCCGGCGACGCGGAAAAAGCGGTCGAAGACGTGCGGCAAGTCGGCGGCGGGGATGCCGACGCCCGTGTCGCGCACCGTGAGCGTCACGCCGCCGGGACTCGCCGCGGCGCTGAGGGTCACGCTGCCGCCCGGCTCGGTGTACGTCAGGGCGTTGTCGAGGAGGTTGCTCAACGCCTGGCCGAAGCGAGTCGCGTCCACGGCGACCGTCGGCAGGTCCGGCGCGGCGGTTACGCTCAGGGTGATGCGGCGGTCTTCGGCCCGCGCACTCGCGGCGTCGGCGGCGGCCTGGAGCAGCGATAGCGGCTCTGTCGGTCGCAGGTCAAGCGGCTCGCGGCCCTCTTCGAGCCGCGCGAGTGCCAACAGGTGTTCGATGAGCTTCAGTAGCCGTTCGGTATTCTCGCGCGCCTCCAACAGCAACTCGACCTGCTTCACTTCCAGCGGGCCGACGAGTTCTTCGAGCAGCACGTGGACCGCCAGCCGGACGCTCGTCAGTGGGGTTTTCAACTCGTGGCTCACCGTCGCGACCCAGTCGGACTTCAGGCGGTCGAGTAACTGGTAGCGGGTTACGTCGGACAGCACGACGGCCGCGCCGAGGGTCTCGCCGGCGGGGTCGCGGATCGGCCGGACCTGCGGCAGATACACCCGCTCGCCGCCCTCGTGGCGGAACGCGACCGCCTGCTCGAACGTCTCGGTCAGCGTCGGCCGCTGCGAATCCAGCGCGTCCAGAACGGCCGCGCGCAGGGACTCCGGCGGCGGCCACGGCGCAGGCGTCTCACCGTCGGCCGGCGGGCGGACCCCGAGGAGCGTTTGCGCGGCGGGGTTGGCCGTCTCGACGCGGCCGAGGGTGTCGAGCACGACGACGGGGTCGGGGAACGAGTCGATGGTCGCCTGGGCCGCCCGCTGCGCCCGACCTAGGCGTTCGCTGTTGGCCCGGCGGTACGCGCGCAGCTTCTCGGCCATCGCGTTGAACGCCTCGGCGAGCCGGCCGACCTCGTCGCGGCTGCCGGTGGGGACGACGAGGTGCAGTTGCCCTCCGCCGATGGCTATGGCTGCTGCTGTGACGGCCTCGATCGGCGCGACGATGGTCTGTACCAGCCACCAGGCCGCGAGGAACGCCAGCGCGAGCGACGCCGCCAGCCCGACGCCCAGCCCGACGACCGAGTGCCGCGCCGAGTCGTTAGCGCGGCCACTAGCGGCGTACATCTCGGCCTCGTTCAGGTCGCGAACCGCGGACGCACTCGTCAGCACGCCGTCGCGTGCGACGGCCAGCGACGGCCGATCGGCGGCGGCCAGTTTGGTGAACTGCTCGGGACGGATTCTGTACCTTGCCAACGCGATCTCAAGTTCCGCGACCAGGCGCGGCTCGTCGGGGAAGATCGTGATGTTGCCTTTTTCGACGGCGAGTTGCCGGTCGATCTCGGCCCAGCCGGCGTCGTACTCCGGGCGCGACCCGGTCAGGAACGACCGGTCCACACGGTAGACGCCTTCGCGCAGGCGGTCCATCGCGCGGACGCTGTCGTGGTTCTCGCGCAAGATGGCGTCGCTCAGGCGGCCCAGGCGCAGGACCAGGCCCGCGCCGGCCGCCCCCATCCCGGCGAGGAGGAGCACCAGCGGGGCGACGGTCAGCAGGATGCGCCGTCGCAGGGTCAGGGTCACAGGCCGGCCTTCTTGCGCTTGCGGTACAGGGTGCTGGGGTCGATGCCGAGGGTCTGCGCCGCGTCGTCGAGGGACGCCGACGACGCCAGCACCCGGCGCAGGTGCTCCGCTTCGAGGGCGTCGAGGGTCACCGCCGCGCCGACCTCCATCCGCCCGGCGGCCGGCGGCTTGCCGAGTTGCGTCGGCAGGTGCGCCAGGCCGACTTCGCCGTCGTCGCAGAGGATGACGCCGCGCTCGACGGCGTTGCGCAGCTCGCGCAGGTTCCCCGGCCACGGGTGACGCGGGATCGCCGCGGCCGCCTCCGGCGTGAAGCCGCCGATCGATTTGCCCGACTGTTTGGCGAAGAATTGCAGCAGCGACTCGGCCAGCGCCGGCAAGTCGGCGCGGCGCTGGCGGAGGGGCGGCAGCGTGACTTCGATGACGTTGAGCCGGTACAGCAGGTCTTCGCGAAACCGGCCGGCGGCCACGTCGGCTTCGAGGTCGCGGTTGGTCGCCGCGACGATGCGCACGTCCGCCGTGCGGGTCTTCGCCTCGCCGACGCGCTCGTAGGTCTGGTCCTGGGCGAAGCGCAGTAGCTTCGGTTGAAGGGCCAGCGGCAGGTCGCCGATCTCGTCGAGGAACAGCGTGCCGCGCTCGGCGGCGGCGACCTTGCCCTGCGTCGATTCGACGGCCCCGGTGAACGCGCCGCGGGCGTGGCCGAACAATTCGCTTTCCAGAAGCTCCGCCGACAGGCTCGGGCAGTGGACCGTCACGAACGGCCGGCCTGCGCGACGACTCTGGGCGTGGACCGCCCGCGCCAAGACGCCCTTGCCGGTGCCGCTCTCCCCGCGAATCAGCAGCGCCGCGTCGGTCGGGGCGACCCGCAACGCCAGGTCGAGCGCCGCCCGCACCGCCGGCTCGCGCGTCTCCAGATCGACGCCGGGCGTGGCCCCCTTGACGCGCTCGCGCAGATCCTCGACCTCGGCGACCAGCCCGCGCCGCGCCTCCCAGCGCTCGAGCAGCAGCCGCAGTTGCCCCGGCGTGAACGGCTTCGGGAGGTAGTCGAAGGCCCCGGCCCGCATCGCCGTGACGGCCGTCTCGATCGCGGCGAACGCGGTCATCACGACGACGCCGACATCGGGGGCGGCGCTCAAGAGTTGCGGCAGCACGTCCAGCCCCGACTCGCGGCCGAGGCGCAGGTCGAGCAGCGCCACGTCGAAGCGGTCGCGGGCGAGGGCGGCGAGGGCGGCCGCGCCGGTGTCGGCTTCCACGACGCGGTGGCCCAGGCTCTCCAGCGTCAGCCGGAGGGTCTTCCGCAGGCTCGGTTCGTCGTCGACGACCAGAAGGTTCACGCGGCCCCTCCGAGATTGACGCCCCGTCTAGCTTAGTGCGAAGCCCGTGCCGCAGCCGGGAACGCCGCGATCGTGGCGGCGGCGACCCCCGTGACCGGGCGAGTTGCCCGACGGCGTTGCAAAACGCCCGACGCCCCGCCCGCGGCGTGGCAGCGGAAGTGCCGCGAATCGTGGCGTTTGAACCGGTCGGCACCCGGCGTGCATGGGGCGGCGGCGGC
>JANXTD010000272.1 GCA_025352585.1 Fimbriiglobus sp. | reverse complement strand
CTCGACGCCGTAGGCGAACAGCGGCCGCGCGGCCACCTCGCCGGCCGCCGGGATGCCGCCGTCGCCGAGCCAGTTGGGCCGGCCCAAAACGCCGGTGCAGTCGAGGACCGCGTCCGCCGTCTCGAAGCGCTCGACGCCCTTGCCGTCGCGCACCAAGAGTTTGAACGGCGGCAGCGGCTTGCGCGGGTCGGGCCGCGGGTCGGTCTTGCGCCAGCCGGCCCGACCCACCGCCACGACCCGCGAGTCGAGTTGCAGCAGCGGCCGCAGCGCGGCGGTGTTCGCCAACGGCGTCAAGTACGCCGCCTTGTACTCCGCGCCGGTGAGCAGCGCCGTGTCCGGCGGGAACTCGTGCAGCGGGGCCTCGCGCAGGATCGCCTGCCGGCCGAGCGGGCTGACGTTCATGCCGAACGGCGTGAACATCTTGACGAAGCCCCAGCGCTCGACGAACGCCCCCGGCGAGCCGGCCTCGTAGACGGCGACCGGCCAGCCGAGCGCACGCCCGTAAGCGGCCGCCTCCAGCCCCGCCGGCCCGGCCCCGAGAATCGCCACCCGCGGCCCTGTCGGCTTAGTCATGTCAAAAGTCCAAGAGTAGAATTTTGCCGCGGAGACGCCGAGACGCGGAGAGAACCAAAATCCAATCCCATGTTTCATACCAAGGCTTGCGTTTTGGCCTTCTCCGCTACTCTGTTCCTCCGCGGTGGAAACTGCCTTGGGTTTCCCTCGCCCCGCCCCCACAATAGCCCCCGCCGCCCTCACTCTGGAGCCGTTACCGTGACGCACCCGCTGGACGCCCCGGAGTTCGTGCAGAAGCTCGCCGTGCTGCGTACCGTCCGCCGCGGCATGGTCGCCGTGCTCGTCGTCGCCTCGACCGGCTTCGCGATGGTCGTCTTCTTCGCCCTCGGCGGCGTGCCACTCGCCGGCAACCGCTACACCGTCCACGGCATCTCGGTGATCGCCCTCGCCGGGGTCGCCGCGACGCCGTTCGTGCTGGTGGCCGCCTACCTAGCCGGCCGGTCGAAGCGGGCCGAGCTTGTGAAGCGCATGGACCTCGACCACCCTGAACTTGTCGGCCCGGACGTGGACGCCGAGCGGCTGCTCAACGCCTACGCCGGCGGGCAGTTCGCCGAGGCGGCGGTCGCGTTTAGCTGTGCCCTGTTCCTGGCGATCGTCTTCCACGTCATCTCGTCGCCGCTGCTGCTGGCCTGCATCGGAGTGATCGTCGCTTACCTCGCCGCGCGCTACCCGTTCGAGGGCCGCGTCAAGCGCTGGTTCGACGCCGAGACTACGGCTTTGCGGGCGCGGCGGGCTTCGGGAACTCCACCGCGTTGACCAGCGACAGGTCGCGCGTGCCGACCTTGGCGACCTTGTCCGCGCGGGCCAGCACCGTCACCGCGACCTGCTCGCCCTGCGCACTCGCCAGGTGGTAAAAGGTCTGCTGCACCGCCACGCCGTCTTGCTTGCCCTGGGCCGTCAGCCGGTACAGTCGGCTGCCGGCCTCTGTCGGCACCACGCCGTCTTCGCTGACCGTCTCCGGCAGCCAGCCCGGCACCGCCATGACGAGCTTCTTGAAGTCGTCCACCGGCATTTGCGCCCCCACGTCGAGCTTCTTCAAGACGGTCAACGTCGCCTGCGCCGTGAACTCGCCCTGGTCGAGCAGCCGCAACACGAGGTGGTCCTTGGTGCGGCCGACGACGTGCCACTCGCGCGGGTAGACGAACTGGAAGCGCCCGGCCGCGTCGGTGTAACGCAACATGGTCATCAGCGCGGTCGATTTGCCGTCGGCGGGCACCTTGGCGCGGGCGGTGATGTCGAGCGCCTTCGGCTCCTCGGCGAGCGGCTGGCGGGTCAGCGTGATCGTCGCCTTGACCTCGCTTGCCGGGCTGGCCGCGCCCTGCGCCCGCGAGTCGGCCTGCTCCCACTTCAAGTTGGTGACCCGCTTGGCCGCCACGTCGAACGTCCCGACGGCGCTGACGGTGAGCTTGACCGCCGCCCCGTTGTCGATCCCCTCGGCGGTCCCGGCGACGGTGAACGTGACGGCCGTCGGCGTGACCGCGGTGACCTTGCCCGCGAAGTCGGCCTTGTCCAGCGCTTCGAGCAGGCAGACCCGCTGGACGGCGTCCGGGGCGATGGCCCAGGTGTCGTTGGCCTGCACCGGCTTGTTGGGCAAAAGTCCCGGCAGCGTGGCCGGGTCGAAGTGCTCGCCGACGAGTTCGAGTTCCTCGCGGCTCAGCGGCCCGTCGGGGCTGAAGTGGAGTGTGCCGACGTCGCCGCGCTGGGCGACGACGAGCCGGCGGTCGGCCCCGAGTTCGCGCGTGGTGCGCTCGCCGGCCGAGTCCCCCGCGGACTTGGCGGCCTCGTAATGCCGCACGCGCACGGTCGCCCCGCGGGCGTCGGCCGCCTCGACGCGCTCGGCGAAGGCGTGCGTCGCGGTCGCTGCCATCGGCAGCGCCTCGGGCTTGCCGTCGCGCTCAACCTTCATGGTGCCCTGGAGCGTGAGGGACACTTCGACGCGGGCGAGGTCGCCGACCTTGGTCTCCTCGCCGAGTTGGACTTGGCCGTGGGCCGTGGCCGCGATCAGGGCCGTCGCGAAAGTGCCGAGCCAGCGCATATCAGAGCCTCGCGTCCGTGGGAATTCGTAGCCGGGCAATAGCGGCGGGGCGCGGGCGGGGCAAGCCGATTCCCGCCCCGGCGAGCCGAGCGCGTCAGTGGCGTGGTTTCAAAGCTCCTCCTTACTCGCTACGTTAAGGCAACGCGACTGGCTCCCGAACGCGAACGCGAGACTGCCATGTCGGTGACCCAAGTGACGACCGACTCCGCGGCGAGGCCCGCGGCGGGCGAGCTCACGACGGACATCGGGCAGACTTCGCAGGCCCCCCGCGAGGGCAATCCGTTAACCACGGATTCACCGCTCACGCGAACGGGGACAGACCCGCAATCGAGCCAAGCCGCCGCGTTCCGCGACACGCTGCGGGTGCGTGTCGCGGCCGTGATGTCGCTGGCCTGCGTCCTTTGGGGCACGGTCCTGGGCACGGCCGTGACGGGCGTCGATCTCGCCTACGGCCGCGCCGTCGTCGGCGCGGGCGGCCTGTCCGTCATGGCCGTCCTCGTCGCGGGCTGGGCCGCCGGGGCGGTCGCCGTGTGGTCGCGCCAGGCCGGGACGGTCCGCCGGCTCCGCGTGCTGGAGTTCGCCATCCTCGTGCCCCACGCGGGCCTCCTCGTCATCGCCCGCGCGCTCCAGTTCACCGCGACCGACTCGGCGGGCGTCGCCCGAGACGCCGTGTTCCTGCAGTTGGCCGCGAGTCACAACGGCTTCGGCTGGCTGGCCGCCCTGGTCGCCTGGGGCCTCGTCTTCCCGCACCCCCGGCGTCGGATGTTGGCGATCCACGCCGCCCTGGTCGCCTGCCCAATGGTCACGGACCTCGGGTTGATCCTGGCCGACCCGTCCCGCCTACCGGACCTCGCGCCCCCGTGCGTCATGACAGCGGAAATGCTACTGTTTGGGTTCGTCGTCTCGCTCTTCGGGTCGCACCGGATCACCGCGCTCCAGGCCGAGGTCGCGGACGCCCGTGAGCAGGCGCGCGAGGCCCGCCAACTCGGGCCGTACGCCCTGAAGCGGCTGCTCGGGGCCGGCGGGATGGGCGAGGTGTACCTCGCCGAGCACCGGCTGCTCAAGCGGCCGTGCGCGGTCAAACTGATCCGGCCCGACCGCGCCGGCGACCGGCAAACCCTTGCGAGGTTCGAGCGCGAAGCCCAAGCCACGGCCCGATTGAAGCACCCGAACACGGTGGACGTGTTCGACTACGGTCGGACCGAGGACGGGACGTTCTACTACGTCATGGAACTCCTCGACGGGGTGAGCCTGGAGGACATCGTGCGCCGGCACGGCCCCCTGCCCCACGGGCGGGCGGTCCACGCCCTGCGGCAACTCTGTGGGGCGCTACGCGAGGCCCACGGGGCGGGCCTGGTGCACCGCGACGTCAAGCCGAGCAACGCGCTACTGTGCCGCCACGCGGGGATGTTCGACGTGGTCAAGCTGGTCGATTTCGGCCTGGTCTTGAGCGAGACCCTGGCGGCCGCGTCGGGCCACCTGACCCTGGCCGGGTCGGTGATGGGCACGCCCGACTACATCTCCCCCGAGCAGGCGGACGGCACCGGGGCGGACGCGCGCAGCGACCTGTACAGCCTCGGGGCGACCGCCCACTTCCTGCTCACCGGCCGGCCGCCCTTCAGCGGCAGGACGGTCCTCGACGTGCTCTTCGCCCACCGCCACCAGCCGGTCGCGCCCCTCGGGACCGACGCCGCCCCAGTGCCGGCGGACCTCGAAGCCATCGTCGCCCGCCTGCTGGCGAAGGAGCCGCGCGACCGCTACCCGAACGCCGCGGCGGTCGATGCGGACCTCGGGCGGTGCGCCGACCTCGGGTCGTGGTCGGAGTGTGACGCGGAGCAGTGGTGGACTTCGCACGCCGCCGCGGACCAGCCCGCTTGAGTCGGTCTTCAGAGTGCGCGGCGCGTCCGCCGCGCCGCCAGTGCCATCAAGCCGAGGCTCGCCAACAGCAGTGTCCCCGGCTCGGGCGTGGCGATCGGCACCCGGATCACTTCCGGCGGCGCGGCCACTTCCGGCGGGTTCGCCGGCTCGGAGCCGGTGGGGGGCGAAGCCTCCAACGCCAGCGCGGTCCAGCCTCCGGGCGGCACCGTGATGCCGTCGATGTTGCTCGCGCCACGGTCCGAGTTGAGCGTGAACGTCGGGTCGTTCGGCGCTTCGAGACTCGGCACCGACACGCTACCGACGAGGGGCACGCCGCCGACGCCGTTGGCCAGACGCGGGCCGATGCCGAAGTTCGGGTACGGCCCGAGGGGGGGCATGGGGTAGTCGTGGACGCGGCCCGGCCAGCCGCCGTACAGGACCAGCGGGCCGCTGACGTTCGCCACGACCGGGGCGGCCGTGCCGGTGGTCGGCTTCGCGCCGGCAGTCGGCCCGGCGGGGAACTGTACCCAGCAAGAGGCGAGCGGGTTGGGCGTCAGGTTCGCCCCGAGGCTCGCCATCGCCCCGGCAGCCAACGCCTGCGCGTCGGGTTCGGTGTTGACCCGGAACGAGGTCGAGCGGTCGGCGTCCGGTTCGCCGACGCCGGTCGAGAGCCAGCCGTAGATTTCCAGCGCGGGCGGGCCGGCCGGCTCCGGGGCTTGGGCCGGGAACGCGAGCAGCAGGCCGACGCCGAGAACCCCAACTCCGCCCATCGCGACGCCCTCCGCCCGGAACCCTCAAACCACTCCGGGCGGCAACCTACCCCAATCCCCCCGACCTGAACAGGCGAAGTTGGCACGCGACCGCAGGCGGCCCGCCGGGGGCCGGCCGTCGCCGCCTCGGCGGGACGAATTCCCGCAAAGCGTCGGAGTTCCGCGTCGCGCTTCTATAACTTCGCCATGAAGAAGTACGACGCCGTCCCCGCCGTGCCGCAGCGGCCCGACCGGACCCACACCGCCGCCGACCTGATGATGCCCGCGACCGGCCTGGTCCTCGGGCTGACCCTCGCCGCGTTCCTCTGGGGCCGAGGCGTCGAGGGGGTGCCGATGGCCCCGGCGGTCTTCGGCGGCTGGCTGCTCGGCATGGTCGCCCCGCGCCTCTACCACCACCGCTTCCGCGTCCTCGGCTGGGTGCCGGTCGCCAGCGGCTTGGCGTTCGTCACCGCCGCGCTGGCGACCGCCGTCGATGGCTGGGTGCCGTGGGCCGTCGGGCTGTTCGCCTTCTTCGAGGGCTTCGTGCTGGGGTCGGTGCTGCGCTACCGCAGCCGCGCGAGCCAGGGGCGGCTCGGCCACACCCTCGCCGGGGTCGCCGCCTTCGTCGCCGTCGCGGCCGCCGTCTGGGGCTTCGAGTCGCTCGGCGAGGCCTCCGACGACGCGCGGGCCACCGCAACGCGGCTGCTGCTGGCCTTCACGGGGCTGATCGCGGTCGCGTCGGTGCCGCTGTTCGCGCGGCCGATGGTCGAGCTGCTCGTCGAGCCGATGATGCAGTTCAGCTACGCCGTGCGGGCCGACGGGCCGGGGCTGAAGTCGATCCCGATGGACGGGCCGCTGCTGGTGATCGCCAACCACGCCGCGTTCTTCGACCCCTTCTTCGTCGCCGAGGTGCTGCCGCGGCCGGTCACGCCGATGATGACCGCCAACGTCTACGACAAGCCGGGCATCCGCTTCCTGATGCGGCGGGTCTTCCACGTCATCCGCGTCTCGGAGGTCGGCGCGCGGCGGGCCGCGCCGGAGCTACAAGAGGCGATCGACGCCCTCGACCACGGCAAGATGGTCGTGATCTTCCCCGAGGGCTTTTTGCGCCGCAACGAGGAGCAGGTCATCCGCCGCTTCGG
>JANXTD010000254.1 GCA_025352585.1 Fimbriiglobus sp. | reverse complement strand
CTTGGCGTTGCGCGGCCTCAAGCCGGTGCCCGACAAGCTCACGGTGACGTTCAAGACCGTCCTCCAAGGGGTCCACTTCGTGACGCCGCCGAACACCCTGGCCGTGGACGGCCTCGCCAACGGGCCGCACGAACTCGTCCTGACGGGCGACACCGGCGGCGTCCCCGGGGTCCGCGTCACCCGGCCGCCGCTCGGGCGGGCGAAGTGACGAGCGGAACCTGCTACAATGCCCGGTAGGACTTCGTTCATTGTTGTGAGGGTTGACGATGGCGGGGCACAGCCACTCGGCGAACATCGCCGTGCGCAAGGGCAAGCAAGACGCGTCGCGGGCGCGGGTGTTCAGCAAGCTCGCGCGCTACATCATGATCGCCGCCAAGAACGGCGACGGGAACCCCGACACGAACCTGCGGCTGCGCTACGCCATCGACAAGGCCCGGCACGTCTCGATGCCCAAGGAGAAGATCGAGCGCGCCGTCAAGAAGGGCACCGGCGAGTTGGAGGGCGAGAGCTACGAGGAGATCACCTACGAGGGCTACGGCCCCGGCGGCGTGGCAATCCTCGTCGAGACGCTCACCGACAACCGCAACCGCACCGGCGGCGAGATGCGCAGCACGTTCGAGAAGTTGGGCGGGAACCTCGGGGCGATCGGCTGTGTCAGCTACATGTTCGACCGCAAGGGGCTGATTTTGCTCAGTGCCAAGGCGTACAAGAACGAAGACGTGGTGATGGAGGCGGCGCTGAACGCCGGGGCCGAGGACTTCGAGCGCGACGGCGACTCCTACGCCATCACGACCGACATCGCCAGCTTCACGGCGGTGGTCGAGGCGCTCAAGGCGGCCGGGTTCGAGCCGACGGAGGCCGACATCAAGCAGTTGCCGAAGGACTACGTCGATCTCGAACTCGAAGTCGGCAAGAAGTTGATGCGGCTGCTCGACGTGCTCGACGACAACGACGACGCGCAGAACGTCTACACCAACGCCAACATCACGGCCGAGATGGCGGAGGGCTGAGGCCGGTCCCGTTCCTCACAGAGGTTCCACGGCGGTGAGCGAATTGTTGCAGGCGGCCGGGTACGCGGCCATTGTTTACTTGCTCTTCAACTACCTCGTCACGTTCGGCAGCGGCCGGCCCCTGGTCGAGTGGATCAACCCCGGCCGCCGCTACCTGCCGCTGCTCGCCGCGTCGCTCGTCGCCGGCTCGTACGGCTGGCTCCGCGTCGCCGCCCTGCGCAACCCCGGCGCGACCCAGTTCGAGCTGCTGCACCGGCTCGTCACCGAGGAGAAGGCCCCGCCGGAGGTCGTCGGCGGCGCGTCGATGCTGGTCTTCGCCGGCTCGATCGTGCTGCTGGCCGGCTGGTGCTGGTGGACCCTGCCGCGCGGCCCGCAGACGTTCAACGCCAACCCCACCGACCTCGTGCGCGAGTACTGCCGGGCGCTGAGGCACTACGTCCGCTGGAGCGGCGGCCTCGACTTCGCCATCCTCTGCGAGATCCGCAACGGCCAACTCCAGGTCATCGCCACCGGCACCGACGACCGCGAGATCCTGCGCGGGCTCAACCGCCTGCCGGGCCTGCACACCGACCTGAAGGGCAAGCAGACCGTCACCGACGTGGCCGAGCAGAAGCGCATCTGGACCGACCTGGCGCTGTCGGTCTTCTCGCGCTGGCCGACCTTGAACGAGTGGCTGTACCCGTCGCGGCACGGCAAGAACGTGGCGATCACGTTCGACCTGCGCTACGGGGCGATCTTCGCGGAGATGGTCGAGGAGGAGCCGGCCCCGCCCGGCGGCGACTCGATCGGCATCTTCCTGTTCGCGGTGGCGATGAACCAGTACGAGGTGAACAACTTCACCGCGATGCGGCACTTCGCCAGCCTGTCCGGGGCCGTCCGCCACATCCGCACCGGCGTGATGAAGGGCTAACGGCCGGCGCTTACGGCACCGCGAACTCTTTCGCGTCGATCGCCGGCAGCGCCTTGACGGCGGTCACGGTCACCGCCATGAACGGCTTGCCGTCGTGCGTGGCGACCGCACTGGTGGCGATCATCGCGCCGTCGAACTTCTTGAAGTCGGCGAGCTTCGTGTCCTCCTTGACCTTCTTGGCGACGCCGCCCTCCGCCGGGGCCAGCGCCTCGCGGATGTAGCGGACCAGGTAGCCGGACTTGGCGTCGAAGTAGAGCGTCACCGGCCGCGGGTCGGCCCCCTTGCCGGCCGGCGTCGCCACGACCACGCTCGCGTCGGCGTCGCCGACCTTCTCGCTCGGCAGCGCCTTGAGCGTGTACTTGTCGGTGAGCAGCGGGGTGAGCGTGGTCAGGTCCATCATGACGACCGCCTGCTTCAGTTCGGCCTTCTCGGCGTCGCTGATCTTGCCCGGCTTGGCGTTGACCGTCTGGGCGAACTTGTCGCCGTTCATGACCTGGACGAGGTCGAACTTCTGGCCGTTGACCTCGGTCTTCATGCCCAGGCGGAACTTGTCCGGGGCGTCGTACAGCACCTCGGTGGCGACGGCCAGCTTCATGCCGAACACGGTCATCGTGCCGCTGCCGCTGGACGACGAGGTGCCGAACGCCTTCAGCGCCGCCTCGCCGCCGTGCGCCGCGACCGCCTTGCGGACGACGGCCGCCGGGTCGGGAGTCCCCTGGGCGGAGGCGACGCCGGCCAGGAGCGTGAGCGCGAGTGCGAGTGCGAGGGGGAACCGCATGGGGACTCTCCGGGGAACGTGGGTCAGGGCGATTGTAGCGACCGGCGGTTAGCGCGCCTTTAGCATCTCCCGCGCGGCGTTCATCCCCGCCGCGCCCATGACGCCGCCGCCGGGGTGCGCCGCCGCCCCGCACATCCACAGCCCCTTCACCGGGGTGCGGTAGTTGGCGTAGCCCGCCGCCGGCCGCAGGCTGAACATGCTCGACAGCGACATCGTCCCCTGCATGATGTTGCCGCCGGTGATGCCCCAAAGTCGCTCCATCTCCGGCGGCGGGATCACCTGCCGGTCGATGACGCTCGCCTTGAAGCCGGGGGCGTACTCTTCGAGCACGTCGAAGCAGCGGTCGGCGAACTTGTCCTTCTCGACGCGCCACGTCGTGCCGGTGAGCGTGTACGGGGCGTACTGCACGAACAGGCTGAGGATGTGCTTGCCGGCCGGGGCGAGCGTCGGGTCGAGGGCGGTGGCCATCGTGCACTCGAGCATCGGGTTCTGCGCCCAGCGGCCGGCGCGGGCGTCCTCGTAGGCGCGCTCGATGTAGTCCATGGTCGGGCAGACGTGCATCGTGCCGTGGTGCTGCGGGCCGACGCCGGTCGCGCCGCTGTTGGGCAGCGCCTTGAAGTTGGGCGGGGCGTCGAGGCAGACGTTAATCTTGACCGTCGCCGACGAGTAGTCGATGCGGTTGACCGCGGCGCGGAACGCCGCCGGCAAGTCCTTGGCGTCCATCAGCTTGTTGAACGTGACGTTGGCGTCGGCGCACGAGGCGACTTGGCGGGCCAGGAATTCGGTGCCGTCGTCGAGGGCGACCCCGGTCACGACGCCGTCGCGCACCAGGATTTTGCCGACGTTGGCGTTGGTGCGGATCACCGCCCCGAACTTCCGCGCCGCCGACGCGATGCTCTCGGAGACGTTACCCATGCCGCCCTTGACGTAGCCCCAGACGCCGCGCACGCCGTTGCACTCGCCCATGACGTGGTGGAACAGCACGTACGCCGTGCCCGGTTGGCTCGGCGACGCGTACGCCCCGATCACCGCGTCGGTCGCAATCGTCGCCTTCAACTCTTCCGACTCGAACCAGCGGTCGAGGATCGGCCGCGCGGCCCCGGTCAAAATCTCGATCGCTTCGCTTCCGACTTCCCGGCCCAGCCCGCGGAACTTCCAGCCGATCTTGGCGAGCTTCAACAAGTCGCCGACGCCGCCCCACGGGTCGGGCGGAGTCTGCACGAGCAGCGGTTCGAGGAAGTCGGCGACGCGGGTCAGCATCGCCTCGTACTTGGGGTACGCCTCGGCGTCCTTCGCGCTGAACTTGGCGATCTCGCGGTGCGTCAACGCCTTGTCCGGCCCCATGAGTAGCGAGCGGCCGTCGGGGAAGGGCGTGAACGACGACGGCGACCGCGGGATCATCTCGAAGCCGTGCTTCGCCAGTTCGAGGTCGCGGATGATCTCGGGCCGCAGCAGGCTGTTGACGTAGGCGGCGGTCGAGACGCGGTAGCCGGGCCAGACCTCCTCGGTGACGCAGCAGCCGCCGACGAGTTCGCGCTTCTCCAGCACGAGCACACTACGGCCGGCGCGGGCGAGGTACGCGGCGGTGACGAGGCCGTTGTGCCCGCCGCCGAGGATGATCGCGTCGTAAGTCGTCATGCGGGAAACCCTGGAGTGCAGAACTCAAAGTGCAAAGTGCAGAATCGAAGCAGGCGAGCCAAGAGCGGGAACAACGGAGTCGCCGGTTTTCCGACTATTCTGCACTCTGCACTGTGCGTTCTGCACTCTCCTCGAAGAGGTCTCTCCCATGACCGCCCGCCTCGCCCTGCTCGCAACCCTGTTCGCCGCGCCAGCGCTCGCCGCCGACCCCGCGCCGCGACTCGCCGTCAGCGACAACCACCGCTTCCTGGTGACCGCCGAGAAGAAGCCGTTCTTCTGGCTCGGCGACACGGCCTGGGAACTGTTTCACCGAGCCACCCGCGAGGAGGCGGTTCAGTACATCGACGCCCGCGCCAACCAGGGCTACACCGTGATCCAGGCCGTCGCCATCGCCGAGTTCGACGGCGACACGGTGCCGAACGCCTACGGTCACTTGCCGTTCGCCGACCGCGACCCGGCCAAGCTGCTGACCAAGGACGGCCCGGCCAACGACTACTGGGACCACGTCGATTTCGTGGTGAAGGCGGCCAACGAGCGCGGGCTGGTCGTCGCGTTCCTCCCCACCTGGGGCCGCTACTGGCACGACCGCAAGCAGGACGGCCCCGCCCTCTTCGACGCCGCCAAGGCCGACGCCTACGGCGCGTGGCTCGGCCAGCGCTACGCCGACGCCGCGGTCGTCTGGGTGCTCGGCGGCGACCGCAGCGTCGCCACCGAGGGCCAGAAGGGCGTCATTCGCGCGATGGCGGCGGGGCTGACGCGCGGCGACAGCGGTAAGCACCTCTGCACCTTCCACCCGTCCGGCGGCAGCGGCTCGTCGAAGGACTTCCACGCCGACGCCTGGCTCGACTTCAACATGCGGCAGAACGGCCACGCCCTCGAGTACACCGGCCGCTACGACCAGACCCGCGTCGATTACGACCGCACGCCGGTCAAGCCCGTGATCGACGGCGAGCCGATCTACGAGGGCCACCCGGTCGCCTTCGACGCCAAGAAGTTCGGCCACACCACTGCCGCCGACGTGCGCCGGCCGCTGTATTGGGACCTGTTCGGCGGGGCGTGCGGCCACACCTACGGCCACCACAGCGTCTGGGCGATGTGGAAGCCCGGCGTCGCCGAGGTCAACGCGCCCCTGATGAGTTGGGCCGACGCACTGAACGAGCCGGGCGGCCAACAAATGCAGCACGGCCGGCGGCTGATCGAGTCGCGCCCGGTGCTGACGCGAATCCCCGCCGACGACGTGATCGTGACCGACCGAGTGGCCACTTCGGTCCCCGGAGCCGGCACCCGCCGCTTCGTGGCGACCCGCGACACCGACGGCACCTACGCGATGGCGTACGCCCCGATCGGCCGGGCGTTCTCGGTGAACATGGGCGTGATTCAGGGGCCGAAAGTGACCGCGTCGTGGTTCAACCCGCGCACCGGAGCCGCGACGAAGTTCGGCGAGTTCGCCAACACCGGCACCCGCGAGTTCACACCCCCGGACGCGGGCGAACTGCTCGACTGGGTGCTGGTCCTCGACGACGCGGCGAAGGGCTACGCCCCGCCGGGGCAGTCGCGGTAGCGATTCTTGTTCGCCCGTTTTGTTAGCCGGACGCGCGAGCGACGGGAGCAAATCCCGGTGAACGACGTCGATGGGTGTTGACGGCTTTGGCCCTCCCCACCAACGTTGCGCACCGGGACTTGCTCCCGTCGCTCGCGCGTCCGGCTGACAAAACCGCGCCGGGCTAACCCGCCCGCCGTCACGACTTCAGCGACGCCATGTCGATGACGAAGCGGTACTTCACGTCGCCCTTGAGCAGCCGCTCGTACGCCTCGTTGACCTGGTCCATGCGGATCATTTCGATGTCGCAGGCGATCCCCTTCTCGGCGCAGAAGTCGAGCATCTCCTGCGTCTCGGCGACGCCGCCGATGCCCGAGCCGGCGAAACTGCGGCGGGCCATGATCACGCTGAACGGTGAGACCGGCAGCGGCTTGTCCGGGACGCCGACGAGGACGAGCGTGCCGTCGAGTTTCAGCAGGGCCAAGTAGGCGTTGAGGTCGTGCTCCGCCGAGACGGTGTCGAGGATGAAGTCGAGCTTGCCGGCCTGCGCCGCCATCGCCGCGGGGTCCTTCGACACCACCACCTCGTCCGCCCCGAGCCGCTTGCCGTCCGCGGTCTTGCCGGCCGAGGTGGTGAAGAGTACGACGTGCGCCCCGAAGGCGTGGGCGAACTTCACCGCCATGTGCCCCAGGCCGCCCAAGCCCACAACGCCGACCTTCATGCCGGGGCCGACCTTCCAGTGCCGTAGCGGCGAGTAGGTCGTGATCCCGGCGCACACCAGCGGCGCGGCCGAGGCCATGTCCACGTCTTCGGAGAGCTTCAGCGTGAACGCCTCGTCCACGACGACGCGCTTCGAGTAGCCGCCGTAGGTCATCTTGCCGCTGTGCGGGTCGGGGCTGTTGTAAGTCTGCGTGTTGACCTTCTCGCAGTACTGCTCCAGGCCGCGCACGCAACTGGCGCACGTTCGGCACGAATCGACCATGCAGCCGACCGCCACGAGGTCGCCGGCCTTGAACTTCTTGACGGCGTCGCCGACGGCGCTGACCCGGCCGACGATCTCGTGGCCCGGCACGATCGGGTAGGTCGTGCCCTTCCAGTCGTTGTGGGCCTGGTGCAGGTCCGAGTGGCAGACCCCGCAAAACAGGATGTCGATGGCCACGTCGGTCGGCAGCGGGGCGCGGCGCTCGATGTCGAACGGCGCGAGCGGGGTAGTCGCGGACTGGGCGGCGTAGGCGGGGGTCGTCATGGCGTCTCCGGGTGGGGCTACGGGAATGCCGGCGCGGTCGCGACGGGCCTCAGCACATCGGGGGCCGGCGGCGGCGCTTCGGGAACGAAAAAGCCCCGGCGCGAACCGAGAAGGTCCGGGCCGGGGCGAGAGGACACTTGGGCGACTACCGGGCGCGTGGCGCGGTGATCGTCACGTTGCGGGTGTTCGCGCCCTGCTTGACCTCGAAGGCCTCGTTGTTGCCGGCGGCGTTGGCCGGGATCGTCAAGGCGACGGCCACCGGCTTCTTCGACTTGAGCCGCTCGTCGGACAGCCGCGCCGACTCCTCGCTGCTCATCGGCCCGGTGTCC
>JANXTD010000237.1 GCA_025352585.1 Fimbriiglobus sp. | reverse complement strand
CACCCAGTAGCGGCCGGCCGTGAACCGCTGGAAGCGGAGCATGTCCATGACGCCGACGGCCGGGAGGGCCGCGCCGAACAGGTCGGGCCGCTGGCAGATTACTGCGCCCACGAGCAGGCCGCCGTTGCTGCCGCCCTGGATCGCCAGCTTCTTCGGCGACGTGTACTTCTCCTTCACGAGGTACTCGGCCGCGCCGATGAAGTCGTCGAAGACGTTCTGCTTGGTGAGCTTCGTGCCGGCGCGGTGCCAGGCGTCGCCGTACTCGCCGCCGCCGCGCAGGTTGGCCAGCGCGTAGACGCCGCCCATTTCGAGCCACTGCACCCGCGAAATACTGAAGGTCGGCGTCAAGGAGATGTTGAAGCCGCCGTAGCCGTACAGCAGCGTCGGGTTGGTGCCGTCGAGCTTGATGCCCTTCTTGTGAGCAATGAACATCGGCACCTTGGTGCCGTCCTTCGACGGGTAGAAGACCTGCTTGACCTCGTACAGCGACGGGTCGAACTGCACCTTGGCCTGGCGAATCTTCTTCGACTCGCCGGTGACGAGGTCGTAGCGGAAGGTCGTCGGCGGGGTGGCGAAACTCGAGAAGGTGTAGAAGGTCTCGGTGTCCGAGGGCTTGCCGCCGAAGCCCGACGCGGTGCCGATGCCGGGGAACTCGACGTTGCGGGCGAACTTGCCGTCGGTCTCGTAGACCCGCACCGCCGTCTTGGCGTCTTCGAGGTAGCTGCAGACGAACCGGTCGCCGACGTGGCTGACAGTTTCGAGGACTTCCTTGGCCTCGGGGATGACCGTCTTGAAGTCCTTGGGGTCCGGCTTGCGCGGGTCGATCGCCACGAGTTGCATCTTCGGCGCGTGCCAGTCGGTCAAGAAGTACAAGACCGGCCCGGCGTTGCCGACGAGGCTCCACTTGTTGTCGTGGTTGGCGATCAGTTCGACTGCCACGCCGTCCGGCTCTTTGAGGTCGCGCACCAGGACGCGCGACTTGCGGCTGGTGGTGCCGTCGTTGAGCGAAATCACCAGGTAGCGGCCGTCGTCGGTGACGGTGCCGCCGACGCCCCACTTGGGCTGGTCGGGCCGCTCGTAGGCCAGCGCGTCGTCGGCCTGCGGGCTGCCGAGGCGGTGGTAGTAGAGCTTCATGTTGACGTTGAGACTTTGAAAGGTCTCGCCGGGCTTCGGCTCCGGGAAGCGCGAGTAGAAGAAGCCCTTCGAGTCGGCCGTCCACGACACCGACGAGAACTTGATCCAGCGCAAGTCGTCGCCGAGGGTCTTGCCCGTGGCGATGTCGAGAACCTTCCACGAGTTCCAGTCCGAACCCGCGTCGGCGAGGCCGTAGGCGGCGTACTTGGCGTCGTCCGACGGCACGAACCCGGCCAGGGCCACCGTGCCATCCTTCGTGAGCGTGTTGGGGTCGAGCAGCAGCCGCGGCTCGGCGTCGAGCGACTCCTGGACGTACAGCACGTTCTGGTTCTGGAGGCCGTCGTTGCGGCTGAAGAAGTACTTGCCGCCGGTCTTCGAGGGGGCACCGATCTTCTCGTAGTTCCACAGCGTGGTGATGCGCTTCTTGATCGCGTCGCGCTCGGGCAGCGTGTTCAGGTAGGCGTCGGTGACCTGGTTCTGCTCGGCGACCCAGGCAGCGACCTCGGGCGACTTGCGCACGTCGTCTTCGAGCCAGCGGTAGGGGTCGGCGACCGCGGTGCCGTGGTAGGTGTCGGTCTGCGCGACCTTCTTGGTGCTGGGGTACTTCATCTTGGCCTCTTGCCCCATCAGGGCAGAACTCGTCAGGGCGACGGCCAGCGCGAGCGTGGCCAGGGGGCGAAGCATGGGGGACTCCTGTTGCGGGAGGCAGGGGCGCGTCCGGCCCGCCCTCCCCGTCAGCATACGGACCGACGCGGCGGGCGGCGGGAGTCGGCCGGCGGGCGGTTGCCCTTGCCCGCGGCGCGGTGCGGTTGGTAGATTGTGCCCGGTCCCGCAACGCGGAGGGTCGGCACGGCGATGGGTGACGCGGCCACGGCACGGCGGATTCGGCGACGGCGTACCCTCTTCTGGGTGCTGCTGGCGGCCGTCGTACTCGTCTCCGCCTTCCGCTACGCCGACAAGGTCCGCAAGCCCAGCCGCGACGGCACCCAGACCAAGTCCGCCATCCTGCGCTGGCGCGACCAGATCGAGGGGCTGGCCAAGGGCGAGGACATCTACGCCAAGTACAAGTACCCCAACCCGCCGGTCCAGGCGCTGATCCTGTCGCCGCTGGTCGAACTCGACCGCCTGCCGGGGGCGCTGCTCTGGTTCGCGCTCAAAGTCCTCATGGCCGGCGTCTCGACCGTCTGGGCCTTCCGGCTGGTGCGCGGCGACGGGCCGGACCTGCCCGACGGCGCGAAACTGCTCACGGTGATCTTCGCCGCCCACTCGGTCCTCGGCGACCTGTCGCACGGCAACGTCAACATCTTCATCGCCTTCCTGGTCTTCGCCGCGCTCGAACTTCGCCGCCGCGGCCTGCCCGAGGCCGGCGGCCTGACGCTGGCGTTAGCAGTCGCGTGCAAGGTCACGCCGGCGCTGTTCCTGCCGTACTTCATCTGGAAGCGGGCCTGGCGCATGCTCGCCGGGGCGGGCGTCGGGTGCGTGCTGTGGTTCCTGGTGGTGCCGGGTGCCGCGCTCGGCTGGCGGCACAACGCCGACCTGCTGGCGAGTTGGTACGACACGATGGTGAAGCCGTTCGTCATCGAGGGCCGCGTGACCAGCGAGCACGCCAACCAGTCGATCCCCGGCCTGACCTTCCGGCTCTTGACGAACCAGCCGTCGTCACTGGTCTACGACGAGGAGGACGGCAAGCCGCACGCCGTCGAGTTCCACAACGTCGCCGACATCGGCCCGGACGGAGCGAAGTGGGTCGTCCGCGGCTGCCAGGCACTGTTCGTGCTGGGCGTCGTCGGGCTGTGCCGGTCGCGGGCCGTCACGGGGCGCGTCTACGCCGCGGAGTGCGCCTACGTGATGCTGGGGATGTTGCTGTTTTCGGAGCGCACCTGGAAACACCACGGCGTCGTGCTGATCCTGCCGTTCGCGGTGCTGGCCGCCGTCGCCTCCGACCGCTCCGCGAAGCGTTGGCTACGCCGCGCGGCCGTCGCCGACTTCGCCGCGGTGTCGGCGCTGATCCTGGGGCCGAGCCTCGTCGGCGGGGAACTGCAAGACCTCGCGCTCACCTTCGGCAGCCACACCGCCGTGTTCCTGCTGCTGACCCTCGGCGTGCTGCTGGTGCTGTTGCCGTCGGCGCGGGCTACGCCGCCGGGCGGAGCGCCATCGGCCGCAGCAGCCGGCACGAGTACCGGCCCAGGCGAATCAGCAGCAGTCGGTTGAGGTAGCCGGTCGTCGCCTTGGCCCCGACCTTGCCGAGCACCTTGCCGGCGACGCCCGCGCCCATGCCGACGCCGACGATTTGCAGGCCCTGCTCGAAGACCTGATCGGTCTGGCCCTCGATAACGCTTTCGAGGTCGTTGAGCTGCCCGGCGAGGTACGAGTTGAAGAAGACGCGGCCCAGGAGAATCGCGGTGCCCGAACGCCCGGCCCGCAGGTGGTAGACGCGGCACAGGTCGGTGAGCATGGCGAAGCTGAAGTAGCCGGTCGAGAGCGTGTCGATGAGGCCGTTGGGCGACAGGGCGGTGACGACCATCGCGCGGTTCGACCAGTACTTGATGCGGGCCTCGGCGAGTTCGTCGAGCGGCGTCTGGAACGCCGCGTGGAAGCGGTCGAACCAGACGGCCGAACTGCCGAAGCGGTCGGCGTCGGTCAACTCGGCCTTGGCGGCCAGCAGGCGCGTGGCGACCTCCGGCGTGAAGCCGACGGCGGCAAGCTTGCCGGCGCGTTCGAGCGGGTAGGCCTCGACGTAGCGGGTGAGTTGCCCGCGGGCCTCATCGACCTTGGCGTTGACCAGCCAGCGCAGCCGGGTGCGGGCGTTCAGCTCGTCAAGGCCGCCGACGCGGACCTGGCGGTTGCGCTGCATCCGCGCGTAGACTAGCCCCAGGCGAAGCATGGCGAACAGCACGCAGCCGCTGAGTAAACTCAGGCCGCCGTAGGCGAAGTATTGCGCCCAGACCGGTTGCGTCGCGATGTTGGCGAGTATGCCGAGGACTTGCGAGTAGAGGAACAGCCCCAAGACGCCGACGCCGCCGAGCAGGAACGCCGCGGCGAGCGGGTGGGCGAACCAGCCGAGCCAGCGGAACACCGCGGGGTCGGACGCGAGCAGTTCTTCCGCCCGCGCCACCTCGTCGCGCAACTCCGCCTCGTCGGCGAGGCGAATGGCCCGCCAATCGGCGTCGGTGTGCGTGGTCAGCGTCGCCGGCTTCTGCGGGGCCTTGCCGAGGCCGAAGTCGCCCTCGCGGCCGCCGGGGAAGTCGTCGTCCAGCGGCACGGAGGGTGCCACGGTGCGAACGGCGGGTTTGCCGCGGGCCAGTCCGACGCGGCCGTCGGTGTCGTCGTCGTCGAGCATCGGCGGGACCTCAAAATCCAAGGCGAACCGGAAGCGTCAGCGCCCGGAGTCTGTTGACG
>JANXTD010000235.1 GCA_025352585.1 Fimbriiglobus sp. | reverse complement strand
GCCCCGCCGGGCTGGGAAGACCCCTACGAGCCGTTCCGCAGCGCCCAGACGCCCGAGGCCCCGTACCGCCGCGCCGCCGCGATGGCTTACCTCCGGGCGCAACTCGGCCCGGCCGCGACCCCGGCGGAGATCGACGCGAAGCTCGCCTACCTCGAGCGCCTCCAGGCCGTCGAGTTGGACCAGGTGCGCCGCCGCGTCGGCACCGGCTCGACGACCTTCCAGGGCGTCAGCTACGTCTCCAATTTGGCCAGCGACCCGGTCGATCGCGCCAACCAACTGGCCGTGCTGGCGGACGAGAGCCAGCGGGCGGCGCGGACCAAGTCGCGCGTCCCCGACCTGCCGATCTTCGCCAGCCCGGACGCGGTGTCGGGGATGACCCCAACCGAACGCGCCGCCTTCGCGCGGGAGGCCGAGGCGTACTACCGGACGCTGCCGGCCGACGACAACCAGCGCTCGATGGTGCTGGTCCACCTCGGCGAGATGGACTACGGCCAGCGCCAGGCCTGGATCAACTTCCTCAAGCGCCTCGTCAAGGTCGAGTACGCCGAGCGCCAGCGTCAACTCGACTACTTCGAGTACTGGAACGTCGACCCGGCGATCGTCCTGCGCGCGGGTTCGCCGGTGTTTTCGCTGTGGTTCCACGTCACCGACCCAACGGAGATGCGCGTCGCCCACTGCGTGCTGCTGGTGGTGTTCGCGATGTTCGCCGCCGGCCTGTTCACGCGGGTCACGTCGGTCCTGAGTTGGCTCGGTATTTTGTGCTACATCCACCGCTGTAGTCAGGTGATGTTCGGCATGGACACGATGATGAACATCGTGATGATCTACCTGATGATCTCCGACTGCGGCGCGACGCTGTCGCTCGACCGCCTGATCAACCGCTACCGGGCCGCCCGCCGCAGCCTGCGCCTGACCGGCACGCTCGACGCCGCGACGCTGGCTTACCTGCACGCCCCGCCGCTGTCGGTGGCGACCGGCTTCGCCCAGCGGCTCCTACAGATGCACTTCTGCGTGATCTACCTGGCGTCGGGCATGTCGAAGCTGAAGGGCGCGGCCTGGTGGAACACCACCGCGTACTGGGACACGCTGGTCAACCCCGAGTTCACGCTGATCTACTACCACTGGTACGAGAACGCCCTACGGCACGTCGTGAGCAACCGCCCGCTCTACTCGGTGATGGCGGCCGGCGGCGTGGCGTACACGTTCGTCATCGAACTCGGCTTCCCGTTCCTGATCTGGACCCGCCTGCGGCCGTGGCTGATCATGGGCGCGGCGGGGCTGCACTTCGGCATCGGCTCGTTCATGGGGCTGATCGTCTTCAGCCTCTTCATGATGGCGATGCTGCTGTGCTACCTGCCGGGCGCGGCGATCCGCGAGCGCCTGTTCGGCCCGCCGAACGCAACGCCGCGCACGCTGCGCGTCCCGGCGGGGGCGCAGTTCCACCACCGCGCCGCGGTCGTCGCCGCCTGCGACTTCTCGGACAACTTGGTCGCGGAGCCGGGCGGCGCGGCGGTCGAGTTGCGCGAGAACGGCGTCGCGATCGCGGCCGGCAACCGCGGCTGGCAACTGCTGCTCGAAGCGCTGACGGCGCTGCCGCGCCGCGTGGGCCTGATGGCGAAGTGAGCCGCCGACGCCTCACGGCACGGCTTTCCGCACCGGCTTCGGCGTCTTCACCGCGGCGGGCGGCTTGTCGCCGAGGAGCTTGCGCAACGCCAGCGAGGTCGCGTCGCGGTGGTAGTCGAGCGTCCGCGCGAAGGTGACGAGCTGCGGCTTCTGCGCGGGGAACCAGGCCGCGGCGGCGGCGGCGTAGACCCGCTTCTCGCGCGGCTCCAGGATCGCCTCCCGCAGGGACGTCAGGATGTCGTCGCCGCCCTGTTCGAGTTGCAGCTTCAGCAGCTTCTCGTCGCGGTCGCCGGACTCCAGGGCGTCGAGGAACGCCAGCTTCGCGGCGGCGAACTTGGCGTCGCCCGGCGGCGTCGCGAGTAACACCAGGCCGTGGTCGGTGGCCGAGGCTTCGGGCGACGCGGCGACCGGGGTGCCGCGCAGGATGTCATCGGCGACCGACTTCGTGGCCGGGCCGACGGCGGCCAGGTAAGCGGCGTGGTCGCCCCGAGCCGCCGCCCGCGACGCCGCCACCGCCGACTGCAAGGTTTTGCGGAGCACCACGTCGCCGGGGGCGAACGACAGTTGCCCGAGGAAGCCCGCCGCGGCGCTGTCCGCGCCGGGCGTGTCGCCGGCTAGCTCGCAGACCCGCGCCCGCTCGAACTGCGACGAGGCGTCGGTCGCCAGCAGCGCGAGCAGGTCGCGGTAGCGGCCGGCCGCCAGCAGGGCGTCGCGGGCGGACGGCTGGAACAGGGGGTTGCGGGCCAGGCTCGGGGCCTTGTCGAACTCCGCGGCGGCGGCCTTGAAGTCGCCCTCGCGCAGCTTGCGGTGCCCCAACGCGGCGTGCGCCCGCTCCGCCGGCTTGCCGGACTCGACCGCCTCGGTCAGTAACTCGAGCGCCTCGCCCCGCCGCGAGACCATCGCTTGCAGGTAGAGCGCGTCCGGGTCGCGGCCCAGGCGGTCGGCCAGCTCCGCGTAGCCGGCCCGCAGCGCCGCCAGGTCGCCGCCGGCCTGATCGACGGCCGCCTGGTACAGGACGTGCCAGTCGGGCCGCAGGGGCCGGTCGTCGAGGCGGGATTTGAGCACCGGCAGCACGTCGGCCGGCGGGTTGACGCGGGCGAACCAGAGCAGCGCCGTCGTGTCGGCCGGGTCGGCGGCCAGCCAGCGCCGGCCGTAGTCGAGCCGCTGGGCCGGCGTGGGTTCGGCGTAGCTCACGGCGTCGATGCGGGCGTCGGCGGTGAGGACGGGGACGACCCCCAGCCGCGTCAGCGTGATCGTCTCGTGCTTCTTCGCCTTGACCGTGCCCGGCAGCGGCTCGAAGCTGTGGTTGATGCCCGAGACCTCGTATAAGGGCTGGCTGTGCAAATACGTGTCGGGCGGGCCGGGCTGCGGGTTGGTCGAGTAGACCATCGTCTCGCGCACCAGCACCGCCAGCCGGTCGGGGTTGATCACGACGCGGGTGTTGTCGTAGGGCCGATCCCAGAACGACGAAGTCACCGTGACCTCGACCGGCTCGAGCCACGCGGCCCCCTGCTCCGGGGTGAACTTGAGCGTCCCCTCGGGCAGCGCGACCGGCTTGGCGACGCCCGGCGACAGAGTGTACGGCACCCCGTTGACCGCGACCGTGTACGGCTTGGGCGAGCCGTTCAAGAGGTACATCGGCCGGGCCGCGGCGAGGCTCAGCGACCGCCAGGTGTGCCAGCCGGCGAAGCCGAGCACGAGAAGCGGCAGGATCAGCCGGGGGAACAGCCACTTGAGCCAACTGCCCTCGCTGACGCCGGCCCGCGGGCCTTCGAGCAGCAGCGACTTGCCGACCGCCCGGCCCCGGCCGCGGTCCTTCTCGGACTTCTGCCGCAGCTTGCGCCACTCCTTGTCCGCGGCCACGGCCGGGAACGCGACCGTCACGCGGTCCAGCAGCGCCAGCGCCTCGGGGTGCAGCCCCTTGGCCTGGTAGGCGACCGCGAGTTGGTAGACCATCCAGAGCCGCTCGCCGTCGGCCCCGGTGACGATGTGATCGAAGCAGCCGGCGGCCGCGGCGGGGTTGCCGAGCCGCAAGAGTGTGAGGCCGAGTTGCTCGCTGACGCGCGGGTTGTCCTCGGCCTTGAGCGACTCGATGTACGCGGCCGCGGCGGCGTCGTGGCGGGCGAAGTAGCCGTTCACGTCGCCGAGGGTCGCCAGCAGCGCGGCGTCAGTCGGGAGGTGCGTGGCCTGCGCGTCGGCCGCGAGGCCGAGCAGCGCCTCGTCCTGGAAGGTCACCGCGGTGGCGAGGGCCTGGCGGATGGCGTCGGCGTCGGCGGGGGCGGCCTGGAGCCGGTCGAGCGCCCCGGTCAGCCCCTCAGCCTTGGCCTTGTCCCACGCCTTGAGCGGCATGACGCGGTGCGCCCCGCACGACGGGCACGAGTCCAGGACGCGCTTGCGCGCCAGCGGCAGCAGCGGCACGAAGACGACGACGAAGTAGAGCGTGGTGTCGTACGACTCGAGGTCGCCGACCGCCGAGCACTGCGAGCAGACGTTGCGCAGGCGGTGGACGTTCCGCTTGCCGTAGTACCAGGTGCCGACCCCGTTGATGACATGAGGCATGGCGAAAAGGCTCCGGCGGTACACGGCGTGGGTCGGGCCAGTATACCGAGGCCTGGGCGACCGCGATACGAACGAAGGGGCGAACCGATGACCTGGCGACTCGTGACCTTGGGCCTGCTGGTGCTCGCCGCGGCACCGGGCCGGGCGGCGGACGTGGTGGTTTACGGGGCGACCGCCGGCGGGGTCGCCGCGGCGGTCCAGGCCAGCCGGTCGGGCAAGTCGGTCGTGCTGATCGAGCCGGGCTTGCACGTCGGCGGCCTGACCAGCGGCGGCCTCGGCTTCACCGACTCGGGCAACAAGGCCGTCGTCGGCGGCGTGGCCCGCGAGTTCTACCGCCGCCTGAAGGCCCACTACGTCAAGCCGGAGGCGTGGACGCTCGAGAAGCCCGAGCAGTGCAAGACCTACCGCCCCGCCGACGACGCCGTCTGGAGCTTCGAGCCGAAGGTCGCCGAGAAGGTCTTGCGCGAGATGCTCGCCGACGCCAAGGTCGCCGTCGCCTTCGGCGAACGCCTCGACCGCGCCCCCGGCAAGGGCGTCAAGCTCGACGGCCGGCGCATCACGGCGATCGTCACGGAGTCTGGCAAGGTCTACGACGGCAAGGTCTTCCTCGACGCGACCTACGAGGGCGACCTGATGGCGGCGGCCGGCGTGACCTTCGCCGTCGGCCGCGAGGCGAACGCCAAGTACGGCGAGACGCTCAACGGCGTCCAGCGCGCGCTCAACAAGAAGAACCACCGCTTCCTCGTCAACGTCGATCCCTTCGTCAAGGCCGGCGACAAGGCGAGTGGGCTGTTGCCGGGTATCGAGCCGGGCGACTTGCCCGCCGACGGCGACGGCGACCGGCGGGTGCAGGCGTACTGCTACCGAATGTGCATGACGCAGAACGCCGCCAACCGCGTCGCCTTCGCCAAGCCGGCCGGCTACGACGAGCGGCTTTACGAGTTGCTGTTGCGCAACTTCGAGGCCGGCGACGTGCGGCTGCCGTTCAGCCCCGACCGCGTGCCGAACGCCAAGACCGACACAAACAACAGCGGCGCGGTCAGCACCGACTTCATCGGCCAGAACGCCAACTACCCCGAGGCGAGCTACGCCGAGCGCGACAAGATCAAGCTCGCGCATTTGACCTACCAGCAAGGGCTGATGTGGACGATCACGAGCCACCCGCGGGTGCCGCAAAAGGTCCGCGACCAGATGGCGAAGTGGGGGCTGGCGGCCGACGAGTTCACGGATACGGGCCACTGGCCACACCAAATCTACGTGCGCGAGGCCCGGCGGATGGTCGGCGAGTACGTCCAGACGGAGTCCGACTGCCGCCGCAGTCGCCCGACGCCCGAGTCCGTTGGCATGGGCTCGTACGCGATGGACTCGCACAACTGCGCGCGCTACGTGACGCCGGCGGGGTTCGTCCAGAACGAGGGCGACGTGCAGGAGCCGACCGGCGGGCCGTACCAGATCAGCTACCGGGCGATTGTGCCGAAGCGCGGCGAGTGCCCGAACCTGCTGGTCCCCGTCTGCGTGTCGAGCAGCCACATCGCTTACGGGTCGATCCGCATGGAGCCGGTGTTCATGGTCCTCGGCCAGAGCGCCGCAACCGCCGCGGTCCTGGCGATCGACGGCCAGTGCGACGTGCAGTCGATCGACCCGGCCAAGCTGCGGGCGAAGCTGCTAGCGGACGGGCAGGTGCTGGAGTACGTCACGCCGGCCAAGTCGAAGTGACTACTTGACGGCGGGCAACCGACTGCCGTCGGCGGTCGCCCCGTCGAGCAAGCTCGTCGTCGGGGCCGTCGCACGGGTGTGCGGGCGGTTGCGGCCGTCGGGCGACGGCAGGAGCGTCAGCGCCGCCGCCAAACCGAGGCCAAGCGAAAGGGCCAGCGTCAACTCGCTGCGCCGCAACCTCGCGCGTGGCGGGGCCGGCGTCACGGCGGTGGCGGGGGCGTCGAGGCCGGCCATCTCGCGCGCGAAGTAGCGGCGAAAAGCGCGGTCGAGGGGGTCGTCGGGGGAGGTCATGGCCGGACTCCGTGGGTGGCGAGTTTCTCCGCGAGCCGCTGCCGCGCGCGGCTCAACCGCATGTGGACCGCCGTTACCGGGATGCCCAGGGCCGCGGCGATCGTCGGGGCGTCGTCGTCGAGGGCGTAGCGCATCGTCAGGACCTCCCGGTCGGCCGGCGGCAACTCTTGCAGCAGTTCGCGGATCGCCGCGAACAGTTCCTCTTGCTCCAGCACGTCCGGCGGCGGAGGGGTCGCCGAACTCAGCCGGCCGAGGCTCTCGCCCGACTGCGTGCCGTTGCGGCGGAACGCGCTTTTGGCGTGGTCCTCCGCGAGGTTCTTGGCGACGCGCAGCAGCCACGCCCGCGGGTTCTCGATCGCCCCGCCGTGGTCGCGTTGCGCCCAGAAGCGCAGGAACGTCTCCTGCACCACGTCGAGCGCCAGGTCGCGGTCGAGGTGCCGGGCGTAGGCGGCGGCCCAGACCGCCCGCGCGTGCGTCCGGTAGAGTTCGGCGACCTCGCCGTCGCGGCCGTCGTCGGGCACCGGCTTGGCGGACCGCGTCACGTTTCGAGATTCCCCTGCCAACGAGACGAGTCGAGGACGCGAAGCTAACCGGTTCACCCCACCACCACGAGGTTGTCGCGGTGGATCAGTTCGGCGTACGGCGGCGACGCCCCGCCGTCGCGAGCCTGGGCGTCGGTCGTGCGGCCGGCGATGCGCGTCGCCTCGGCGGCGGCGTAGTTCGACAGGCCGCGGGCGAACTCCCGGCCCTCGGCGTCGAGCAGCGACACCACGTCGCCCTTGCCGAAGTCGCCGCGCACGCCGCGCACTCCGACCGGCAACAGACTCTTGCCCTGCTCCGCGACCGCCCGCACCGCCCCGGCGTCGAGCAGCAGTTCGCCGCGCGGTTGGGCGGTGTAGCCGAGCCAGCGCTTCCACGCCGGCATCGCGTCGCCCTGCGGCAGGAACAGCGTGCCGACCTCCTCGCCCGCGAAGACCCGGTCGAGGATGCCGTCGAGCGAGCCGTTGGCCATGATCACGGCCCCGCCGGCCGACGTGGCGATGCGGGCCGCCTTGAGCTTGCTCCGCATGCCGCCGGTGCCGAGTTGGCTTTTCGTAGCCCCGGCCAGCCCCGTGACACTCGCGTCGATTGCCTCGACCGTCGGCACGAGTTTCGCCGTCGGGTCTTCGCGCGGGTCGGCGCTGTACAGGCCGTCCACGTTGGTCAGCAGCACCAGTAGCGGGGCTTGCAGCAAGTTCGCCGTCATCGCCGCGAGTTGGTCGTTGTCGCCGAACTTGATCTCGGCGACGCTCACCGTGTCGTTCTCGTTGATGACCGGCAACGCCCCGTACTCGAAGAGGGTGCCAATCGTGTTGCGGACGTTGAGGTAGCGGGCGCGGTTGTCGAAGTCGCCGGCGGTCAGCAGCAGCTGCGCGGTCAGCACGCCATAGCGGTTCAGGCTCTCCTGGTAGAGTTGCATGAGTGCCGCCTGGCCGACCGCGGCGCACGCCTGGAGGTGCGGCAAGTCGGTCGGCCGGCTGCCGAGCTTGAGCTTGCCGACGCCCGCGCCGATCGCCCCGGAGGTCACCAGCGCCACCCGCCGGCCGCCGACACGAACCCGCTGGACCTGATCGGCGAGCGACTGGATGCGGTGGCGGTCGAGCACCCCCGCGCCGTCGGCCAGCACGTTGGTGCCGACCTTCACGACGACGGTCGTCGCCGTGGCCAGGATGCGTCGCCGGGTGTTGGGGTCCGGCGTCATTTGGGGGAAACCGCCGCGCCGTCGAGGCGATGGTCGGCGGCCCCGAAGGCGGTGCCCGTCGCCGGGTCGATCACGACGGTGTGGGCGTCGCCCTGGCGGTGCTTCGTGACGGCGTGGCCCAGTGCTTTTAACTTACCGCTGAGCGTGGCGAAGTCGGGCGACTCTTCCAGCGAGATGCGGTCGGGGAACCATTGCATGTGGTGGCGCGGCTCATCGACGGCGGCCCGCGCGTTCATCCCGTAATCGACGACGTTCACGACGACGCACGTGACCGTGTTGAGGATGGTGCGACCGCCGGGGCTGCCGGTGACCAGGACCGTCTTGCCGCCCTTGCGCAGGATCACCGGGCACATCGAACTCAACATCCGCTTGCCGCCGGCGACGACATTTGGCGCGGTGCCGACGTTACCCTTGCGGTCGGTCACGCCCGGCTTGTGGTTGAAGTCGGTCATCTCGTTGTTGAGGATAAACCCGCTGCCGCGCACGACGACACGGCAGCCGTAGGCGTTCTCCAGCGTGAAGGTGTTCGCGACCGCCATGCCCGCGCCATCGACGATCGAGAAGTGCGTCGTCTGCGTCCCCTCAGGTGACAGAGGGATGTCGCCGGCGAGGCTTTCGCTCTTCGTCGCCTTCGCAAGATCGATCGTCGCGGCCAACTGCTTGGCGTGGGCCTTCGACGTGATGTGCGCCGGCACCTTGGTGAAGTCGGGGTCGCCCAGGTACGCCGCGCGGTCGCGGAAGGAGCGGCGCATGGCCTCGCTCATCAGGTGGATCGTCTCGGCCGAGTGCCGCGGGTGGGCCTTCACGTCGAAGGTTTCGAGGATGTTCAGCGTCTCGATTAGCGTGGTGCCGCCCGACGACGGCGGGGCCGCGGCGACGATGTCATGGCCGCGGTAACTGCCGGTGAGGACGGGCCGGTCAACGGCGGTGTACGCTGCCAGGTCTTGCTTGGTGATGAGGCCGGCGCTGGCGGTCATCTCGGCGTCGAAGGCGTCGGCGAGTGGCCCCGTGTAGAACGCCGCCGGCCCCTGCTCCGCCACTCTGCGCAGCGTGCCGCCGAGGTCGGGCAGTTTCAGGGTGTCGCCGGCCCGCCACACCTGCTTGCCGGCGTCCTTGCCGTAGACGCGGCGGAACTCGCCGTTGGTCGTCCGCTTGTCCTGGAGGATCGTGTTGAGGCTCAAGGCCAGCGCCGCGTTCACGGGAAAGCCGTTCTCGGCGAGCGTCACCGCCGGCAAGACGAGGTCTTTCCACGGCAACTTGCCGTGCTTCTTGTGCGCCAACTCCAGCCCCCGCACGGTGCCGGGAACCCCGGCGGTGACGGCGGACTCGAAGTCGATTTTGCCGGCGAACATGTCCTTGGCCGCGGCGAGCGGGGCCTTCTCGCGGTAGTCGATGAACGTCGGTACCGCGTCGCCGGGCGGCTGCACGAGCATAAATCCGCCGCCGCCGACGTTGCCCGCCTCCGGCCACGTGACGGCCAGCGCGAACGCCGTGGCCACGGCGGCATCGACGGCGTTCCCGCCACGGCCCAACACCGCCGCGCCGACCTCGGCAGCGAGTGGCGAGACGCAAACCACGACGCCGCGCGTCGAGCCGACGGGGGCTTGCGCCGGCAGGTGCGTGGCGAACGTCAACACCAGCAGTAGCGAGAGTGTGCGCATGGGTGCATGTTACGGAGCGGCGAGCGGTCTTGTTAGCCCGACGCGCGAGCGAGGGGAGCAAACCCCCGTGGGCGATGGTGGTGGGGGAAGACCAAGCCGTCAACGCCCA
>JANXTD010000234.1 GCA_025352585.1 Fimbriiglobus sp. | reverse complement strand
CCGCGACTACGCCCAGCACGATTGCCGCCTGCTTGCGGTTGCGCGGGGCGAAGCGGACGAACAGCAGGCAGGCCATCGCCGACACCGACCCCGGCAACAATACGTAGCCCAACAAATACAGCGGCAGCAGCGGGTAGAAGTACCACGGCACCCCGGCGACGAGGCCGTAGGCGACGAGGATCGGCACGCCCAGGATCAAGAACGCCCACGAACTGAAGGCCACGGCCGCCTGGAACTTGGCGGCGAACACGCGGTCGGCCCGCGCCGGGCTGCACAGCAAGAAGCGGGACTCCGGCGACGTGAACAGGCTGGCGTAGAGGATGATGCCGGTCGAGAAAATCAGCATGCCGCCGAGGGTGAAGAACATCAGGTCGAACAGCCCGCCGACGATCAACCCCTTCGCGGGGACGTTGAACTTGAACATCTGGCCGATGCCGTAGTAGCTCAGGCCGAAGACGAAGGCGGCGACGACGAACGACGTGCCGAGCATCGAGATCAGCTTGATCTTGCCCGACTCCCACGCCGTCCGCAGGCCGTTGACCGACAGCCGGTAGCGCAGCCGGCGGAAGACGCCGGCCTGGTCGTCCGGCGTGAACTGGCGCGTCGGCACCCTCACGGCGACGGGCGCGTCAAGGACCGGGGCTTCGAGGGGCAAGTCGCTCACGCCGGCACCCCGGCGGTTTCGCCCACGCCCTCGGTGATCTTCAAGAACAGGTCTTCGAGGCTGCCGTCCATCGCCGCCTGCGTGCGCAGGTCGCTCATGGTGCCGAGGCCCAGCAGCTTGCCGCGGTCGATGATGCCGATGCGGTCGGCGAGTTCCTGGGCGATGTCGAGGGTGTGCGTCGAGAGGAAGACCGTCGTGCCCGACTCGGCGAGCTTGCGCAACAGGACTTTCAACTCGCGGATCGACTTGGGGTCGAGGCCGACGGTCGGCTCGTCGGCGATCAGCAATCGCGGCTCGTGAACCAGGGCGGCGGCGAAGCAGGTGCGCTGCCGCATGCCGTGCGAGTAGCGCTCGGTGAGGTCGTCGACGAACTCGTCGAGGTGGAAGGTCTCGATGACCTCGGCCATGCGGGCCGCGGCGTGGGCCGGCTCCATGCGGTACAAATCACAGGTGAACTGCAAGAACTCGCGGCCACTGAGCTTTTCGTACAGGAACGGCTGGTCGGGGACGTAGCTCCAGTTGCCGGGCCTCGTCGCCCTGGGTGCGCAGGTCGTAGCCGCCAACTTTGACGGTGCCCTCGGTGGGGAAGAGCAGGCCGCAGAGCATCTTGATGGTCGTGGTCTTGCCCGCGCCGTTCGGCCCCAGGAAAGCAAAGAGTTCGCCGTCGGGCACGCTCAGGTTCAAGTCGCTCACCGCGACCTTGGGGCCGTAACGCTTCGTCACGCCGCGTATCTCGATCATCGTTGGCCCCGGTGGGGAAGTCGTCGTAACGGTGTCGTTAATCTTGTCGGTCGAAGCGCAACGTCTCGTCGCCCACGGTCGCCTCTTGCCGCATGACGCGGCCGTCGGCGACGCTGACCCACGTCCGGGCCGACACGCGCTCGCCGCGGTAGGCGATGACGCGGCACGGCACCGACTCGCCGGGCCGCAGCGGGTAGTCGTCGGTGCCGCCCTGCACCTCGGCGATCAACTCCGCCCCGGACGCATTCGCCGGCAGCGGCAGGTTGAACTTCGACTGCTTCGAGAGTTCCTGGCCCAGCACCGCGAGCGCGTCCTTGAGCGGATCGACCTCGCGGATGACCCAGCGGCGGCCGGGGGTGATGTCGCGCAGCCGGTTCACCGGCATCATCGGGTTGAGCACCTGACCGGCCGGCACCGGCACCGGCTCCAACTCGCGGTCGATCGTCGGCTGCAAGGCGTTGATCGGGTAGCGGACCTTGCAGCGGCCCAGCAATAACCCGTTCACGACGCGGCCCTCGACTTCGGCGGAGGCGTGGCCGAGTTCGACGGGGCCGAGCGACACGCGCAGCTCGCCGGACATCGACTGCTCGCGCAACTCGCCGGTGCGGCTGACGCGGATCGTCGTCGTCAGCCGCGGGGCCTCGACGCTCAGGGCACTGTTGCCGCCGCCGGCGTCGAGGGAGAGCTTGCCGTAGTTGTTGACGAAGCGGAAGGTGTCGTCGGCGGCGAGGTACTCCATGCGTGTCGTCAGCGTGCCGATCTTCTTGCCGCCGCGGGTGATCGCCCACTTGGTCGGGGCCAACTGCGTCGCCTCGTCGGCCAGGTCGATTTGCAGCGCCGGCGGCGCGTCGGCAAAGTAGCGCGGCCAGATGTCGTGGTAGACGACGTGGCCCGTGACGCCGCACCAGCCGAGCAGGATCGCGAGGAGGCCGAGACGCGACGGCATGGGCGACTCCCGGTGGTGCGGGAGACCTGTCCCGCGTGCGGCCCATCGTAACCGGCCACGCCGGGGGAAGCAACGCAGCGCCGAAACTTCCCGCCCGACTCGGCGGGGACGCTTCTCCAGGGCGACCGGCGTGTTACAATCGCTACACGATTGACCCTTCTCCCCCGGAGGCACCCGATGCTGGCCCGTGGACTCTTCGCGTTGCTCTTGGTGACCCCGGCCCTCGCGGCGCAGGACCTCGTCAAGCCGAACCCCGCCGAGGTGGCGCTGGTCGAGGCGTTGCAGGGCGACAAGGCGTTCACCAAGGGCGAAGGCAAGGTCGCCCGCGTCGCCTGGGTCAAGTTCTTCGAGGCCAACTACGCCGAGCAGATCAAACTCGCCTTCAACGAGGAGGCGAAGGAGATCGAAACGTTCCTGGCCTCCAACATTGACATCAAAGAGATGCTCTACGCCGCGATCGACCCCGACACAGACAACGTCGTCCACGCACTTGAGGTCTTCCGCGACCTGTACAAGTTGGGGCCGGAGAAGGTCAAGGCGTACCCCAACGTCGCGGTGGCGATTGCCGTGACGTGGGACAATCCCAAGGGCGTCTACGACTACCGCGGCCACCAGGTCCGCACCAAGAGCGAACTGCCGGCCAGCGTGGCAACGATGGACCACGTCAAGAACTTCGAGACGTTGGCGCGCATCGACGGCCCCCTCAAGCAGGCGGTGCAGTTCTTCCCGTGGGAGTTCCTCGTCCACGTCGTCAACCACCGCACCCCGACCGACGAGCGCGACTGGGCGCTGAAGAACTACCTGGCCAAGCGGTCGGGCGTGGGCAAAATCTACTTCGACGTGGAGTACGACCAGGGGATGTTGCGGACGCAGAGCGAGGTCTGCAAGTTGAACGACAAGCCGTACACGCTGCCGAGTATCAAGAAGCACGGCGGGGTGTGCGCCATGCAGGCCGACTTCGCGGCGCGGGTCGCGAAGTCGCTGGTCGTGCCGGCCGAGTACGTCCGCGGCGAGTCGAACAGCGGCGGGCTGCACGCCTGGGTCATGTGGGTCGAGGTCCGGTCGGTCACCAAGGACAAGATCGACTTCGCGCTGATGTCCGAGGGCCGCTACCTGGGCGACCAGTACTATGTCGGCACCGTGGTCGATCCGCGCACCGGGTCCGACATGACCGACCGCGACATGGAGCGGCGGCTGACGTTCCTCGGCTCCGCCCCGCAGGCCGCCCGCCACGCCGACTTGTTGATGCGGGCCTACCCCGTGGTGCGTGAGCAGAAGAAGCTCACGGCCCCGCAGCAGGTCGCGTACTTGAAGAAGGTCCACGACATCTTCCCGTCGGACGAGAAGGCGTGGCTCGAGTTGGCGAAGCTGTACAAGGACGGCAAGGCTACCGACGAGGCCCAGACGACGCTGATGGCCGACAAGGCGCTCACGACCTTCGCCCGCTACCCGGACTTCTCGTGGCGCGTCCTCGACGACCTGATGACGCCGGTCACCGACAAGGCGAAGCGGACGCGGCTGTTCGAGAAGTACGTCCACTCGTACGAGTTCCTGGCTCGGCCCGACCTGGCCTGCGAGGCGCGGCTGAAGCTGGCCGAGTACCAGGCCGAGGCCAAGGAGTACAAGAAGGCGGCCGAGGGCATCGCCGGCACCTGCCTGAAGTTCCCCAGTGAGGGGCGTTACGTGCCCAAGATGATGGCCAAGCTCGAAGAGATCTGCAAGGACTACAAGGGCACGGCGGCCGGGAACGGCACCAAACTCCTGGGCGACTTCTATCTGAAGTTCCTGCCGCTGATCCCCAAGAAGCGCGGCGACGAAGTCAGCAAGTATTGCGTGGCGATGTACGAGCAGGGGATCGCGTTCCTGGAGTCGCACAACAAGTCGATCGAGGCGTTGGGCTTGAAGCAGCAACTCGGCGCGATCAAGGCGGGCCGCA
>JANXTD010000215.1 GCA_025352585.1 Fimbriiglobus sp. | reverse complement strand
AGGACTTGCAGAACCACATGGCCGAGGTCACCGGCGGCATCACGCCGGTCTACGCCGCCCCCGAGACCTTCGACGGCTTCGTCTCGCGCTACTGCGACCCGTACAGCCTGGCGTGCGTCTACCAGGAGCTGCTCACCGGCGTGCGGCCCTTCGACGGCACGAGCATGCAGCAACTGCTGATGCAGCACCTGCAGATGGCCCCGAACCTGTCCCCCACGCCGCCGGCCGAGCGCCCGGCGTTGGCGCGGGCGTTGTCGAAGCAGCCGAACGAGCGGTTCCCGAACGTCCGCGCGATGGTCGAGGCGATCCGCAACGGCCAGCCGCAAGCCCGCCCCGGCCAACCGAAGCCGCCGTCCGGCGTGCAGTCGCTGGCCGCCCGGCCGCTGCCGCCGCTGCCGGAGGACCAGTCGCCGTCGGGTCGCATCGAGGTCAGCCTGACCGGCGCGCCGGGCCTGGCGGGGACCGACCTGCCGGGCCACCTCGGCGGGCTGGTGCCCTCGACGTACGCGCCGAGTTCGCGGACTGCCGACTCGTACGCGGCCGCGCTCTTTCCCCGCGAGTCGACGCCCTTCCCGCCCGGCCTGGTGGAGACGAACGCGCCGCCGGACCGCGCCGCCCCCGCCGCCGCGAGCGGGCCGGGCTGCCTGCGGCCGGTCCTCGTCGTCGGCCTGGGCCACACCGGCCGGCTCGTGCTCCAGCGCCTGCGCAAACAGGTCGGCGACCGCTTCGGCACCCCGGACAAGGTGCCCACACTCCGCACCGTCTACATCGACACCGACCCCGACGCCCTGGCCGCCGCGACCGCCCGCCCCGCCGCCGGCTACGGCGCGCTCGCCCCCGACGACGTGGTGCCGGCCAAGCTGGCCCGCGCCGCGCACTACCTCAAGCCGCGCGTCAACGGCCGCACGCTGCTCGACGGCTGGTTCGACCCGTCGTGGCTGTACAAGCTGCCGCGCAACCCCGTGACCCTGGGCCTGCGCGCCTTCGGCCGGCTCGCCTTCGTGGACCACCACCGCGCCATCGCCCACAAGCTCGGCGCGGAACTCGAGGCGGCGACCGACCCGCAGGCGATGGCCGACACGCAGCTGCACACCGGCCTCGACCTGGCGACCAACCGGCCGCGCGTCTACGTCGTCGCGGGGCTGGGCGGCGGCACCGGCGGCGGCATGCTCGTCGACGTGGCCTACGCCGTGCGCCAGCAGTTGCGCAAGCTCGGCTACGCCGACGCCGAACTCGTCGGGCTGCTGCTCGCCCCGCCGGACGCCGCGCCCGGCGAGGTCAGCCCGCAGGCCCAGGCCAACGCCTACGCCGCGCTGACCGAGTTGCACCACTACGCCCGCCCCGAGGCCGAGTTCCGCGCCGTCTACGACGAGCGCGTGGCACCGGTGCGCGACGCCGGGCCTCCGTTCGCGCGGGTCGTCCTCGTCCCCGGCCTGGCCTACCCCGTGCCCGTGCCGGGCAGCGCCAGCGGCGTGACCTCGACCTCCGCCCCACGCCAAAGCTTCACCCCCACCGGCATCGGCGCGCCGTCGCCGCGACTGTCGGGGGCGACGCGCCTCTCAGGGACGACGCGGATGGCGGCCGCCCGCCGCAGCGGCGTGCAGGGGGTCGAAACCGACCGGGTGCCGCCGGCCCGCGCCGCCGAGGACGCCCTGCCGGACGCCGTGGCCGACGCCGCGGACTTCCTGCGGCTGCAACTCTTCACGCCGGCCGGCCCGCTGCTCGACGAGGTCCGCCCCGCGGCGACCGACGCGGCGCACGGCAGCTTCGTGCAGACCTACGGCCTGACCCGCTTCGGCTGGCCGCGCGCCGAGGTCGTCGGCCGCACGGCACGCATCCTGAGTACCGTCCTGGTCAACCACTGGGTGTCGCCGGACGCGGCCCACGTCCGCCAGACGATCCCCGCCTGGGCGCAAGACCAGTGGTCCCGGCACGGCCTCGAACTCGACGCCCTCGCCGCGGGCCTGTTGCGCGACGCCGAGGCGGCGGCCGGCGTGGACCTCGCCCAGGTCGTGGCGCTGGGCACCGGCCAACTGCAGCCGCAGGGCTGGCGGGCGCGGACCCCGGACGCGGCCCGCACCGGCGCGGTCGTCGATCAGTGGGTCAAGCTGATCGGCCGGCCGAACCTCCCGGACCGGGGGGCGATCCTGCCGGCCTCGCTCGCCGACGCCGCCGACCGCCGCGTCGAGCTGGCGCTGGCGGAGTTCACCGGGCTGTTCCCGAACCTGATCGAGGCCCCGCAGTTCCGCCTGGCCGGCACCGAGGAGACGATCCGCCAGGTGCTGGGCCTGCTCGACCGGGCGCGGCAGCGGGCCGACAAGGAGGCCGCCGCCGCCGACGCCCAGGCCGCCGCCGCGATCGACCTACTCGCCGGCCACGCCAACAGCCACCGCGGCACGCGCAAGCTGGGCGGGGCCGAGTTCGCCGACGCCCTGCGCGACTTCCCCCGCGCCCAGGCCCGCGGCCTGCAACTGAGGGCCGCGGCGCGGGTCTACCGCAAGCTGCGCGACGTGCTCGTGGCGCTGCTGTCCGAGGTCGCCGCCTGCCGCCAGCGGCTCGAGGCCGGCGTGCCCGAGTTGGGCGTCGAGGCCGAGGCCCCCGCCGACGCCGCGCTGCCCGGCGAGTTCCTGCCGGCGGGCTGCGCCGGCACCGAGGAGGCGGCCCAGCACTTCCTCGCGTCGCTCACCGACGACGACTTCACCGACCTCGACTTGCGCGTCCAGGAGGGCCTCGAGCGCAACTTCGGCGGGCTGTACCAGGCCTGCCTGAACTCGACCGAGGGCCACGCCGGCGTCCT
>JANXTD010000193.1 GCA_025352585.1 Fimbriiglobus sp. | reverse complement strand
TCGACCGGCGTGCCCTTCGTCGGCGTGACCTCGACTTCGCCCTGGAGCAGCCGCAGTTTCGTCGCGGTCGCCACCTCGACGAGGCTGCCGGGGCCGACGACCAGCGTCGCCTCGGGGGTCAGCCGCGCCGTCAGGGCGTTGGCCCCGCGGCCATCGACTTGCAGGTAGTCGCCGGGCATGACGAGGGTGTTGGGCCGCAGCGGCGTGAAGCGCGTCGCCCCGACCGGCCGGATGCTCGCCAGCCCCTGCACGTCGGTGACCTTGCCGACGCGGCCGTCCTCGGCGAGCGTCCCCCCAGGGGCGACCTTGGCGACCTTGGCGGCCGGCTTGTCGGCCGGCGGGGCGTCGCCCAGGAGTGCCACGAGGCCGGCGGCGAGCAGGCCGGCGGCGAGGCGGAGGAGGTGCGTCATCGGCGTGGCCCTGCGGGGGAGGTGGGCGGAGCTTCGGCGGGCGCGACGCGGTGTCGGCCCGCCGTCACGGGATGTTGACGACCCGGCCGTCGGCCTTCTCGATCAGGCTGCGCAAGTCGGCCTCGGCGATCGTCCGCAGGAGGTAGCGCACCGAGCCGTCGGCGAACACGGCGTGGAAGCCGTTGGCCTGCGGGCTGCCCAGCGGCGGCAGCGCGATGCCGGGGCCGTACGCCAACTCCTGCGGGCTAGCCCACGGCACCGTCTGCGTCGCCGCGACGTAGACGATGGTGTTCGAGGTGCCGTCGGTGATGTCCTGGAGCTTCGGCATCTTCGCCTTGCCCTCGAAGATGGCACCGGGGCCGACGAACGTGCGGTACGGCGTCGCGGTGCCGACCGACGCGGGGTGGGTCGGGTCGAGGTACTCCGGCACGACGGTGCCGGTGGCCGGGGCGTTCTTGGCGCTGTCCCACGGCTGCGTCAGGTCGATCTGCCGGTAGACGACGGTCTGTTCGAGGTACGGCAGCAAGCCGACGCGGAAGCTGTGGCCGGTCGCCGGACCGTCGGGGCCGGCGGCGAACGGCCCCTGGAGCACGCCGTCCACGTCGTGCTGGTTGTGCATCGCCAGGCCCATTTGCTTCAGGTTGTTCTGGCTCTTGGCGCGGTCGCTCGCGGCCTTGACCTTGGCGCTCGTCGAGAACAGGACGCCGCCGAAGAGGCCCGCGCAGGCGAGCGCCCCCAGCCCGAGGACGCCCACGACGGCGACCAGCACCACGGCCACGATGACGACCGCGTTCGAGCCGCCGGCCTTGGGCCGCGGCCGGTCGTCGTAATCGTCGCGGTCGTCGCGGTCGCGGTCGTTGCGGGGCATGGCGAGTCTCCGAGGGGTGAAGGAAGGTTGTAGTTACCGCGACGGGGGCGGCGAGCGCCGGGGTCACTCCAGCCCCGCGCCGCGGCCGTCGGCTTTCTCGATCAGGCTGCGCAAGTCGGCCTCGGCGATCGAGGAGCGCAGGAAGCGGACGGAGCCGTCGGCGAACACGGCGAGGAACCCGCCGGCGCGGGGGGACGCGCCCAGCGGCGGCAGCGGGATGTTGGGGCCGTACGGCAACTCCTGCGGGCTGGCCCACGGCACCGTCTGCGTCGCCGAGACCGCCAGAATCGTGTTCGAGGAGCCGTCGGCGATGTCCTGGAACTTGGCCGGCGTGCCGGTGCCGTCGAAGATCGCGCCGGGGCCGACGAACGCGCGGTACGGCGTCGCGGTGCCGAGCGACGCGGGGTTGCTGGGGTCGAGGTAGGTCTTGACCGACGCGCCCGTGGCCGGGGCGTTCTTGGGGCTGTTCCACGGCTGCGTCAGGTCGATCTGCTGGTACAGGTTGCCCTGCTCGATGTACGGCAGCAGGCCGACGCGGAAGCTGTGGCCGGTCGCGGGTCCGGTGAGGCCCGCGGCGAACGGCCCCTGGAGCACGCCGGTCGCGTCGCAGTTCGCGTGCACGCCGAGGGCGATCTGCTTCAGGTTGTTCGTGGAGGCCATGCGGGCCGACGCCTCGCGGACCTTCTGCACGGCGGGGAGCAGTATCGCGATCAGGACGGGCACCCCGCAGGTACACATCACCAGCGCCAGGACGCCGCCGACGATCGCCACGATCGCGCCGGTGCCCAGGCCGCCGGACTTGGCGCGCGGCCCGTCGTCGTCGCGGTCACTCCGGCGGCGGGGGGTAGGGGGCGGCAAGTCGTCGGCGGGCGGTAACTCTTCGGCCATCGCGTGTCTCCAAGGGGGTTTCGGCGAGCGGGGTACGAAAGTCCCCCGAGCGCTTGGGCGGTCACTCGAGGCCCGCGCCGCGGCCGTCGGCCTTCTCGATCAGGCTCCGTAAGTCGGCCTCGGGGATCGTGTGCCGCAGGTAGCGCACGGAGCCGTCGGCGAACGCGGCGTTGAAGCCGGACTTGCCCAGCCCCGGCGAGCCGAGTGGCGGCAGTGCCGTCGTGGGAGTGTAGGCGAACTCTTGCGGCTTGGCCCACGGCACGGTTTCGGTGGCGTGGACGAACAGGATCGTGTTCGACGACCCGTCGGGAATCTCCGCGAGTTTCACCGGCGTGCCGTCGGCCTCGAACAGTGCCCCGCCGCCGAAGAAGACGCGGTACGGCGTGTCGGGCTTGGTGTGGTCCGGCGTGTCGGGGCTTTGGAAGACCTTGAACGGGATGGAAGTCATGGGGGCATTTCTGGCGCTGTCCCACGGCTGCGTCCAGTCAATCTGTGACGTTAGGTTTGTGGCTTCAATGTACGGCATGAGGCTCACGCGGAAGCTTAGGTTTGTATTGAGCACGCCGGGCGAAGCGTGTGCGTAAGGCCCGATCAGCTCTCCGTTCGCGTCATCGTAACCCCCAACAGCAAGCCCGAGTT
>JANXTD010000173.1 GCA_025352585.1 Fimbriiglobus sp. | reverse complement strand
GGCAGACCGTCTCGTCCGTCACCGGGAAGATCGCCAGCAGCGTGCCGGTCAGGTCGGCCCCGTAGACCGTCCCCGGCTTGCCCGGCTCGACTTCGACTTGCGCCGACCCCGTGAACAGGAACTTGACGCCCTTCGGCAGCGGCTTCTTCGTCTTGGGGTCGAGCAGCACCTTGTCCATCGTCAGCCGCTTGGGCGTGCCGTCGGCCTGCGTCACCTCAATGTACACCGTCAGCTCGGGGCCGACGGCCTTGGCCCCCTCGCCGCGGCCCGGCTTGCCGGGCTTGGCCCCGAGGCTCTCGAGCGCCTTGTGGACGTCGCTGGGCAGGGCGTCGGTGGTGACGACGGTCTCGTGGGCCTTGCCCTTCTTGCCGTCGCGGTAGGCCCAGGTGGCGATGACCTCGACGGGGTAGACCTGGTCGAGGTGGGCGAGCTTGCGGGGCGCGACCTTGGCCGCGACGGCGACCGTCCGCTTCTCCTTATCGACCGTGACGCCGGGGGCCGCCGGCGGGTCGGCGGCGACGGTGGCGAGGGCGAGCGTGAGGGCGGCGAGGAGGCCGAAGAGGCGGCGCATCGGGGGGACTCCGACGGGAGTGGGGCGGGAGGGCAGGCAGCCAGTGTAAGGCAGAACCGCCCGGCGTGGAAGGACCAAGCCGGGCGGTTCGGGGTTTGTCGGGTCGCCGCCAGCTTACGGCTGCATCTTGCCGAAGTAGCGGACGACGCCGCGGAAGCGGGGGTCGGTCGGGCTGAACCCCGCCGGCCGGCCGGGGTTGCCGGGGATCAAGAACGTGTTGCTCGGGTTGATCTCGTTGTCGGGCAGGCGGATCGGGTCGCCGGCGGAGTTATTCGGCAGGACGCCGCCGAGGATCGGGTTACCGAACATGTCCACCTCGACGAGGCTGTCGAGCGTCACGGTCGCCACGCCAGCGTTGAACGGCGCGACCGGGGTCGGGACGGGCGGCGGCCCGCCGGCCAGGATAGTCGCGCCCGTGTTGACGGCGGTGAAGACGAACGCGTTGGGGCCGTCCCCGATTCGGACCTGCGTCCCCGCCTTGACGGTGTACAGCGAGCCGCTGGACGACGGCGCGTCGAGGACTTTGATCTCCGTGGCGTCCCCACTGTAGGCCGGGAAATCGACCCGGTAGGTGGCGTACTTCTTCCCGGCGACCGTCCGGTCCGGCAAGCGGGTGAAGTTGCTCGTGACGAGGGAAGGGCTGATCTTACCCGTCACGCCAGGGGTGCTGGGGACGCTAGTGTCCACCGCCAGGCCACTGCGGTCGATCACGGCGGTGTACTGCGTGCGAAGGTCGCCGGGGACTTGCTCGTACGCCTCGCGGCGCAAGACGACCCGCGACGGGCTTTGCTGGTACGACGGCATGTCGATGTCGAAGAAGCCGACGGTGAAGACGACGAGGTAGTTGTCACTCACCGTGGTCAAGTTGTTGAACGCCTTGCGCAGCGGCTCCATCTGGAAGTAGGGGTCGGCCTGGCCGGGGTTCGAGAAGACCGGCTGGCCGTCACCGAAGGTGCGCAGGAAGGTCGATTCCACGCCGTGCCCGTTGGCGTTGCCGGTGTCCGGATTCGGGAAGTAGTACGCGACGGCCGGGGCCACCGGGGGCGGCGGGATCGGCGGATAGTTCGGCAGCCGCATCGGGCTATCCACGACGCCGCCGACCGGCACGGTACTCGGCGCCACGGGGGCCGTATTGTACTGGCCGACGCCGAAGCCCTTGAACGGCCGGTCGAGGCCGGGTCCGGGCAGCGTGGCGTACGGATCCCACTCGTCTACGGTCGCGCCGACCCACTGTTGGCCGAAGCCACTCGTCCAGGTGGGACTTCGGGATGTCCGGAGACGCTCCCAAATCCCGAAGATCTTGGGCGTTCCGGGACTGCCGGGGACAGCAGGGGTTGAGCTAATGGTCCCCTGCCCGAAGAGGTTGGCCGGCTGCGGGTCGAGCAAGGCGTTGAAGACGGTCGAGTCGCCGGGCACAGGGGGGCTCGCTAGCGGTTTGACGTCGTCCCAGAGCGCGTTGACGTTGATGCCGCCGGGGACGCGGCCGCCGTGCGGGATGCCGTAAGTCCACGGCTTGACGCTGAGGACTTCGAGGGCGCGGTAGAACGGGGTCGCGGCCAGCTTCGCGTTGATGTCCGTCGTGACGGGCGTGCGGACACGCGTCAGCAGTTCCTGCTGGTAGAAATTCGGCACGTTGGTCCCGTTGGGCGTGGCGAAGTTGCGCGTTAGTAGGTGGCTGGGGGCCATCGACAGGTGCAGGACTTCGAGCGGGTTGACCAGCCGGCGGTCCGGCTGGAACGGCTCGCGGAACGGCAGGATCAGCGTCGGGTCGCCGGCGGCCCCTGGGCTTGCCTGGCTGTTGTGGCGGAAGAACGTGTGGTGCGGCTCTGTCGTCGCCGGGGCCGGTTGCGGGTTCTGCAACACCGAAAGCGTTTGGCCGAGGGGCGGCGTGCCGGCGGTCGCGGTCGGCTGAAAGTAGCGAGTCGCGGGCATCGCCGTCGTGTCGAGGAGTTTCTGGAACCCGGCGTAGGGCTGGGCGCGGCCCAACGAGTAGTTGTCCGCAGCGTTCTGCGCCGGCATCCGGTCGCCCTTGGCGGGCATGCCGACGCCGAGTCCGATGCGGACCGCGTCGCGGACCTCCACGCCGGCCATGTAATCGACCGTGATGTACGGGTTGTAAGGCCCGTTCGCGGCGACGTACGGGCTGGCGTTCTCCGGGTAATACGGGTTGGCGAGCCGTTGCAGCACGACGGCGTGGCCCTGTTGAGCGTTCAACGGATCGACCACCTTGACCTTGATCTGGTCCGGATCGACGGGAGCGACCGCCGATTCGTACTCCATTTGGTCCAGGGACGGCGGTGCCGGCATCGGCGGCATCGCCGGGGTCGGCTTCAAGAGCATGAAGTTGGCGGGGTCCGTCGGGGTAGTGGTCTGCGGCATGTAAGCCGTCGGTGTCGCCTCGGGCATGAGCGGATCGACCGCCGGGCCGACGACGCAGAACCCTTTACGCCCTCGGGGCGTGGCTGGAGGACCAGGCAGAGCAGTCGGCACCGACTGGAAGACCCCGTTGTTCGGCTCGACGAGGAGTGTCAGTTGGGTGTCCGTGGCCGGGTCGGCGGCGTTGCAATTCACACCCAAAAAGCTCGACTGGAGTTTCGGCACGGCCGTCGCGGGTTGGCCGAGGACGTAATTCAAATTGGTGGTCGAGGCGAGTTCGTTGTCAACCGTTTGGCCGTTGTCGTAGACCTGGATGCGGTACGACGAGAAGGCCGTCGGAACCCCCGGCCCCGCCGGGAATTGAAGTGGCGCGTTGCCGCCGCTGCGGGCGCTCTGATCGACGCCCCCCGCCCCCTCGACATTACTCGGGTTCAGCAGTTCAACGAAGAAGCGGATGGTGAACCTGTCCGCCGGGTCGAGCTTAGTCTTCGTGTAGTCGGACGGCTTGTTCGCGACCTCGGCGTAGACCTCGTTGACCAGCAACTTCGGCTTCTCCACCCCGAACACGACGCAGTCGGCCAATCCGCCGCGTTGGTTCGGCGTGAAGGCCGTCAACCCCGCGGCCGTCGCGTCGGGGCTGTTCCACTGGAACACCGTCGAGATGTCGTCGGGGTCGGTCGCATCGACAATGTTCGCACTCAACTGAGCGACCCACCGCAAGGCGTCGAACTCCTGGGGTGTGACTACCCAGGTCGTGGTGCCGTCGGTGAGTTCGTAACGCGACTTCGTGGAGTTCCACTGCGGTAAGATCAGTCCGCTCGCCGGGGTGAAGTAGACGCGTGCGTTCATCGCGACGCAAAGCCGCGTGAAAATGTCCCGCGCCAGGTTTTGGCGGTCGTTGCTGGCTTGCTGGTAGCTCCCCGCCGAAATCGTGGACGGGCTGAGCGGCCAGTTCGTGCCCGGTGCCGCCGGCCGCGTCGAGGGGTCGCGGTAGTCGGCGAGCGGGCGGTTCAGATCGACGCCTTGCAGGATCGCCCGCACGTTCGCGGCGTTGGCCGTCGGGCTGCCGGTGATGTCTCCGCCGACGGCGTTCGTCACGAACGGCTGGCCGGCGGACAGGTCGAAGCGAGGGCCGGTGAGGGTCGGGGCCGCCAGGGTTGTGAACGGGGCCACCGGGTCCGAGGCCAGCGAGAGTGCCGGCGCACCCGCGTTGTTCGGGTCCGTGTTGCCGATCGCCATCGGCGCGAGGCCGGGGACGGCGCGGCGGT
>JANXTD010000163.1 GCA_025352585.1 Fimbriiglobus sp. | reverse complement strand
CGAACCTGGCCGACGACCTGTCGCTGTGCCTGGGGGTCGCCGCGGTGCGGATCGTCGCGCCGCTGCCGGGCCGCAACACCGTCGGCGTCGAGGTGCCCAATGAGCACCGCCAGACGGTCCGCCTCAAGGAACTCATCCTGGCGACGGCCGCCAAGACGGCCAAGTTCAAGCTGCCGATCTTCTTGGGCAAGGATGTCGAGGGCCGGCCGCTGGTCTACGACATGGCGTCGATGCCGCACTTGCTCATCGCCGGCCGCACCGGCACCGGCAAGTCGGTCTGCCTCAACGCCGTCATCCTGAGTTTCCTGTACACACGAAGTCCCGAAGAATGTCGCCTCATCATGATCGACCCCAAAAAGGTCGAACTTTCCGAGTACGGCAAGATCCCGCACCTGATGCACCCCGTCGTGACCGACGACAAGAAGGCCGAGGCGATCCTGGCGTGGGCGGTTGACAAGATGGAGGAGCGCTACGAGCTGTTGCGTAAGGCCCGCGTGCGTAACATCGCCAGCTTCAACGAACTCGGCCGCGACGAGGTCCTCCGCCGCATCGACCCGCCCGACGAGGAGGCCCGCCAGGCAATCCCGGCGTCGCTGCCGTATATCGTCATCATCGTCGATGAAGTCGGCGACTTGTTGATGTCCATGAAGAAGGAGGTTGAAGGGAGTATCATTCGCCTCGCGCAAAAGTCGCGCGCCGCCGGCATCCACCTGATCCTCGCCACGCAGAAGCCGACCGTCGATGTCATCACCGGGCTGATCAAGTCGAACCTGCCGGCCCGCATCTGCTTCCAGGTGGCGAGCCGCGCCGACAGCGCGGTCGTGCTCGACGAGAAGGGGGCCGACAAGCTCCTCGGGGCCGGCGACATGCTCTTCCTGCAACCCGGCACGAGCACGATCATCCGCGCCCAGGGTGCCTACGTCGATGACGGCGAGATCGGCCGGACGGTCGCGTCGATGGAGGTCTACGAGCCGAACTACGAGAGCGAGTTGCTGAACCTCAAGGCGAAGGAGGACGGCGGCGGCGGCAGCCTGGCCGAGAAGTTGCGCGAGCGCGACCCACTGTACGAGCAGGCCGTCGAGGTGGTCGTGCGCGAGCAGCGTGGCAGCACGTCGCTGTTGCAGCGGGCGATGGGCATCGGCTACGGCAAGGCGTCGCGCTTCATCGACTTCATGGCCGAGGACGGCATCGTCGGTAGCTACAACGGCAGCAACGCCCGCGACGTCCTCGTGTCGAGCGAGGAGTGGGAGTTGCGTAAGCAGGCGTGACGCCACGTCATCCGACGCGACCGACGCGGCGGATGCGGAGCGCCTTGGCACGCGGGATTTTGTCGATGGCTTTCTCGAAGGGTGCGAGAGAGTTGTAAGTCTGGATCGTGATCACTTCCAGCCGCTTGGCCCAAGGTGCGGCGAGCAAAACCTTTAAATCGTCCGGGCGAGTACCGGCGTTGCGCAACCACAACTCCACGAGTTCGCCACAACGCAGGGCGTTCAAGGTCTTCGCCCGTGCGCCATTGAAGTTACCCCCGTGCAAGATCAGCCGACGCAGCGCGGGGAGTTCGACACTCCGGGTCATAGCCCCGATCTGCCCATCCGCCGGATAGTACAGGCCGAGCGTGTGCAGGTTCGGCAGCGCCACCCGGCCGACTGTGCCCGGCGGCACGGGCGTAACGAGCCGTTCCAACCGCCCGAACCAAGGGGCGGCCATGAGCCTGCGGTAGACCTCCGGCGGTTCGCCGAGCTGTCGCGCCTCGAACCATCGGAGGGAGTCGAACGGGGCCGCCGCTAAGGCGTCTGCCGTCGCCTGGTTCGGAACGCCGTAATAGAGGTCAAGCCGTGTCAAGCTCCTAGCCATCGGCGACCTCGCTAGCGCAACGACAGCCGGGCACGCCGAGTTGCCTTTGTGGAGGTGTCGCAGATCGAGGTGTGTGATCGCCGACGCGGCCGGGGAAGTGGACAGCGCCTCGGCGTAGATCGGCGACCAGTCAACGATTGTCAAGCCGCGGATCGTCGTGGATTCAACGAGTGTTTTTAGCCCATCCACGAGAAAGTCCGGCGAGCATGCATCCTCAATAATGACCCCCGAGTCGATGCCTGCAAGCGACGGCATCCCGCCTTCCATCGTGTCCTCCGAGTCGTCCCACCAGTCTTTGCGGTCGCCCTGGTGCGGGCGGAAGGTGAAGCCGGGCGGCAGCTCGACATCGGGCCGCTGGTAACGGCATGCCGCCAACTGCTCGATAGCGTCCGCGTAGGTGCCGAACTCGGGCCGCTTGCCGTCGATCGCACAGCGCGCGCGAATGTACGCCGCGCGCTGGCCTTGGCCGTGCTCCTCCAGCCAGTCGGCGAACACCAGCCGCCGGAGGTCGTCGGCTGGGTCGTCGATGATGTGGGCGAGGAAGGCTTGCTCCTCAGCCGACGGTACAAGATCGTTCTCCACGCTCTTGACCTCACTTCGCTAGCGAGCGCCGCCACTCCTGGTTCAGCTCCTCGAGCGGCTTGCCGGTCAGTTCCTTCCAGATCGCCACGTCGTACTTGTTGGCCCGCAACGCGGCGTTGAGCTTCGTCACCGCGCGGTAGTCGTAGGTGTCGCAGATGTAGGCGAGGAACGCCGCCGAGACTTGGTAGCTGCCGTTGTACTGGGCGCGGTCGGGGTTCAGCGGGCGGGCGGTGCCCGGCTCGTACTTCCAACAACGCTCGTAGTCGGCGATCCCCTCGACGAGCCAGCCGGGGAGGTTGCGGCCGCG